>NZ_JAGSXH010000062.1 GCF_018283645.1 Actinocrinis puniceicyclus
GGGTCGGTGGGGTCGGTGGATGAGGCTTCTGCGGCTGAGGCGAGCGCCACCCGGCGGATCGACGTGGCGGCGGCCGTCGACGTGCCCGTCGACGCGGCAGGGACGGCGGCCGGCTGCACGACGGTGACCTCGGACGCCTTGAGGCCCCGAACCCCGTCCTCGGTCCTGAACTCGACTATGCAGCCTGGCGACAACAGGTTCTTGTCCCCACAGAGGTCGTTGACGTGGATGAAGACGTCTTCACCCCCGGACTCCGGGGCGACGAAGCCGTAGCCCTTGATCCGGTCGAACGAAATGACCTCGCCCTTGATCATGCCAACCCCAACCCTTAGGGAGAGAACCCGGGACGGATCCGGCGCAAACCCCGATGGCGTCGGCCGCCCATTCCGGTCTCATGTTGCCAGGGGGTGCTTCGCGGTGGCAATCGCCGTCGCGGACGCGCACGGCCCACGCGGGTCCGCTGTCCAGGCGTTCAGAAGTCTGACGGACCCCGTCCAACCGCGGCACGGAACACGGGTGGCTTGATCCTTTCGGTGTGAGCGGGAGGAGACCCCTTCGACGGCAGTGACGTATCAGAAGTCTCCTTGAGATCCAAGCATGGACGGCTCAGCGCCCGAATAGGGCCGAGACCGGCCGTCCGGAGGGCACCGACCCATGACGACAACCGGTGGCATGAAGAACATCACCCAACTGGGCGACGAGGCGGCCCTCGGCGCCGGTGAACCGCAATGCGCCGAGGCCCCGGCGCTGCACACTCGCGTACGGCGCCGCTACCTGGACGGGCCGCTGGGCACTGCGCGCGCCGCGGGTGCGATGTCCTGTGCCGGGCTGCTGCTGCTGATGCTGGTGGGTGCCTCCGCCCCCAACGTCAACACCCTGCTGGTCCGGTTGCCGTTTGCCGTCCCAGCCGGCGTGGCTCACCTACCCGGTGATGATCCTCGGGGTGCTCCTCGCCTGCGGCGGACTGACCGGCATGCTCGCGGCACACGCCCGCGGGTGGTCGCCCGATCCGCGCGTGCTGTTCGCAGTCAGCGCACTGTTCGTCCTGGGGTTCGTGAACCTGACGCCGGTCGGCTCGGGCGACACGGCCAGCTACGCGGCCTACGGTCGGCTGGCCGCGCTCGGCTACGACCCCTACACCACTACGCCGGACGACGCGCTCCAACACACCGCCTACTTCTCTCTGATCAGTAAGAGCTGGCAGAACACACCCTCGGTCTACGGGCCGATCGCCACCTGGATCCAGGAGGCGGCGGCCCGCATCGGCGGCGACCGGCCGTGGCTGACCATATGGATGGTGCTGATCTTCAACGGGCTCGTGTTCCTCGGCGTCGGCCTCTGGCTGTTGCTGCGCTCCGGCGACCCGGTGCGCGCCACGCTGCTGTGGACCGCGAATCCGCTGCTCATCGAAGTACTGGTGACCGGCGGGCACGTGGACACGCTGGTCGCCGCCGGCACGATCGCGGCGCTGCGGCTCAGCCGCCCGGGCAGCCGGCTGCCCGGTGAGCTTGCCGCGGGCGGCGTGCTCGGCGTCGCCGTCGCCACCAAGATCGACGCCGGCCTGGTCGCCGCCACCATCGCCGGTTGTCTGCTGGCGCAGCGGCGCCATCGGGCGTTGACGGTCCTGACCGGTTCCGCCCTGTTCACCGCCGTCGCCCTGTATGTGCCGTTCGGCCTGAGTGCGCTGGCGCCGCTGGCCTCGGTCTCGAAGCTGGTCGCGCTGCCCTCCGTCTGGGACCTTCCGTGGCTGGCCGGGCGGGCCGTGTTCGGCCCGGCGGCCACCCTGACGGCGATCGGGGTGCTCTGGCCGCTGCTCATGATCGCCGTCATCGTGCTGCTGTTCCGCCGCGTCGTCGCCGCAGCCGAACCGTCCACCGCCGTCAACCTGACCACGATCGCGTGGATCGTCGCCGCTCCCTGGGCCATGCCGTGGTACTGCACGACCGGCTGGTCCGCTCTCGCCGACCAGGAGCCGCCGACCCGACTCGTCCCGGCCGGCCTCTGGCTGGGCGCGGTCACCATGGTCCTCGCGCTGGTGCACAGCAGCGGCGGCCACCCCTGGTGACCGGGTCCGGCGCGCGAATCTCCACTCGGTGATGTCTTCCTGACCCCGCCGTTCCCGTGCCGTATCCGTCTGGAGCGCATCGATCAGATCACCGCCGCGATCGTCGCGCTGACCGAGGTTGATCCGCCGCTGTCGGCCGCCGTCCCTGCCACGATGCCGTGGTCTTGCGCGCCCTGGCGTTTGTGCATCGTGCGGCGCGGGCGGAAGTACAATCTTGCTCCATGTCACAGCCGGATTCCGACCGCGTCGCACACCTTGTCCGTCTCCTGCGTGACGGATCCGACGATGCTCTCGCATCCGATCTGCTCGCCCGTCTCGGCCTTCCCGCTCAGTTGCTGCTGAGCCGGGGCTTCGGTCCGCGCGGCCACGTGGACGAGCGGGACCGGCGCGACGCGCTGGCTTTCCTCGCGGCGTTGGCAGCGGGCGACGCGCGACCCGCGGTCGCGCAGCGCCATCGCCTGGCCGATGCGGCGGTGCTGGATCTGGTCGCGCACCACGTGGAGGCGGCGGCCGCGCGGGTCGCGCCGGGCGCGTTCGCCTGGTCTGCGGGCCTCGACGCGCTGGCGGCCGCGCCCGATCAGCCCGCTGGACTACGTGCCGCGGCGCTGCTGCTGCGTGCACGGGTCGCCGAAGGCGGCGGCCGGGCAGAGTCGGCGCGTGCGCTCGTGACCGAGGCGTTGGACCTGGAGCCCAAGCTGCTGCCCGCGGTGCGCGACGCGGCCGAGTACGCGCTGTGCGCGGGGGATTGGGCACGCGCCTGGCGGTTGGCCTCGTCGATCAGCGAGGACTCGATCGCCGCGAACGTGCTGCCGTGCCTTGAAGATCTGCGTCGCGCTCCGATGGTGAGCGGCCGACCGGGTCGTAACCAACCGTGCCCGTGCGGCTCGGGGCGCAAGTACAAGGGGTGCTGTGAGGCGAAGGACGCCGCCGCAGCCGAGCACCCGCTCTCCGACCGCGCGGTGGCCCTCTACGCGATGATCGCCACTTACGCCCAGCGTGGCGCCCGCAGCGAGGTGCACGACCGGCTTCTCGCGCACGCCCTGGGAGAGGTCGGCGCCGCTTCCATGTGCTTGGACCTGGCGATCCTCGACGGGGGCGCGGCCGAGCGGTTCCTGGCCGAGCGAGGTTTCCTGCTGCGCGACGATGAACGCGAGCTACTCGGCCGGTGGCTCTCGACGCCGATGGACCTCTACGAGGTCACTTGGACCCGGCCCGGCTTCCGGGTGCGGCTGCGTAGCCTGGTCGGCGGCCCGCAGGAGGTCGAACTCGACGACCGCTTGCTGTCCTCGTCGGTGGGGCGGCTGGATCTGCTTGCGGCACGCTTTCTGTGGGACGGCACCCGTGCGCGCGCTCTGGGGGCGGCCGCCTGGGTCAACCGGGAGGATCGGCGCGAAGCGCAGAAGCTGTTCAGCGACGGTCCGGTGCGGCCCGACGCGGCCGCCCTCGTCGCCGGCGGCTTCGCGCCCAGAATCCTCGAACTGATCGTCGGCGATCGCACCGGGCCGATCGAGCTGGTCAACCTGGATCAGGAGGAGTACCGGCTGTGCAACACCGTGCTCGCTCTTCCCGACGTGTACGAATCCTGGATCGCCCTGATCGAGGACTGCGAGCCGGTTCCCGACCCGCCGCTGCGTGACCTGAACGGGTACCTGGCCTTCCATGAGCGCATGCCCGACAGGTTCCTGTGGTTCGACGGCGAGCACATCGAATTGGTCGGCAAGCTCGAGAACGGCTCGTTTCACAACCTGGGCACCCTTGAGTTCGACGGCCTCGCCGGGGTGGTCAAGGTGACCACGAATTCGGAGAGCCGGATGGCTGTGCTCATCGAGTTGGTACGCGAGCGCGTGGCGGAGGCGAAGGAACTGCGCCGCACCGTGCAGAGTGTGGAGGAACTCACCGGCCCTCGCGTCACCGAACGCACTCTGAGCGAGAGCGCCCGCACGATCCGGCGGCGCCATGGCGTGGAGGCCGCTGCGCCCGAGCCGCGCCGCCTGGTGTTCGAGAACTACTTCCTTCCGCTGGGCCCGGACCAGCCGGCCCTCTCCGCGCACATCTCCCGGGGCACCCTGACCAGGAACCTGATCGACTCGGCCTCGGTCGACGGCCTGACCCCGCGGCAGGCGCTGGCCGCGGGCGGCGCATCCCGCGACGAGGTTCTCGCCATGATCGACGATGTCGCATGGCGCCGGCGCCGCGCCGAGTATGAAGGCGGGTCCGCGGCCGCGATGGTCGATCCCGACGAGCTGCGCCAAGCCCTCGGCCTTACCGCGCAGTGAAACCAGGAGTCAGCGTTTCGGCGCGTTGCGCGGCACTGACAGTGGGGCCCGCCGCATCGCTGTGAGCCTGCTTCCCGGCAGGCCGCCCGACCGGCCGGAAACGCGTCCGGCCGGAAACGCGTCCGGCTTGCGCTGTGAGCGCTATTCATCGGGCAACGTGAGGCTACCGGCGGCATCGATCGCCCGACCGGCCGCCTCGTCCGCGTGCGCGATCACGGCTTGGAGATCCCGCGCCAGCACTTCGGCCTCATACGCGTCGGTCGCATCGGTGCTCTCGACTCGGGCGAGCAGGTCCGCGTGCGCGTCATTGAGCGCGTCCAGTTCCCGCATCGCCCGGAGCTTGCGAATCGCGCCATCCGCCTCGGCCGCCCAGCCGGCCAGCTCCTGGAGTCGTCGGACCCTGCGTTCAACGTCCGCGACCACGATGTCCGCCGCGCGGCGTTGCCGGTCGAGGATCTCGGCGACCTGCGGGGCGGCGGAATCCAGACCGGAGAGGATTTCGTTCTGCCTGGCGCGCAGCTCGCAGACACCGGCGAGCCGTTGCGCGATCTCCCACAGCCATTCCGGCAGCGCGCTCGAGAGCAGGGCCCAGTCGGCGCGCTTTTCCTTGACCACGTCAGATCCGGTGATCGTGTCCGCTGCCTGCGATGCTCGCGACCACACCAGCCCGGCTTCCGGGTCCAGGTCGGCACTCGGTACGACGTAGCGGCGGTGATACTTGCGCAGCAACGCCGGCCTCGGGCGGGCCCAAGCCTGCCGCCACCGACGCGTCGCCATAGCGGACGTCCACAGGGCGAACGGGATGAGGAACGCCGCCCATCCGAGACTCGGATCAGGAGGTGCCAGGCTCGCGACCACGCCGTACCAGAGGGCCAGGGCACTGAAGGCCGTGAACAGCGCGAAAGACCGCGCGCTGTCTACCGGCCGGCGTGACAGCTGCGGCTTCGCCCGCGCCGAACTGAATGGAATCGCGCTGCTGCGATCGGCTCCCGCGAGCCGCTGAGCGTCCTTGCGCGGGATCCGCGGATCGCAGACCAGCCTTTCCGGGCTGCCTGCATCATGCCTCGACCTACCGGACAACCTCGCCCCCAGCGCCGTCGCTGCTCTGATCGCCGGTTTGATGATGGCGACACGCTCACGTCTGTCCCGGATTGCGGCCACGAGAAACAGTAGCCTGCTTCGCTCCGGGAGTGCATTCCAACGTCGCATCGCAGCGCCGGCTTGTCACTGCGGCTTGGCACCGCGGCTTGTCCTGGTTCCCGGCGCGTCGGGCAGATCGACGGGCGGGTACTGTCACGATGCGGCGCGCCATCGCGCGGCCGCCGACCGTACCTGTCGATGCCGGGGAAAAGGGGTCTGCGATGTCGTACCGCCCGCAGTGGGCACCCGACGAGGTGGAGATCGAGCGCCCGTCCGCGGCGCGAATGTACGACTACTACTTGGGTGGTTCGCACAACTTCGAGGCCGATCGCGATTTGGCGCGCGTGGCGGTGAGCCATTGGCCTGATCTGCCGTTGGTGATGCGGGCGAACCGGGCGTTCCTGCGGCGCGCGGTGCGTTTTCTGGTGGCGCAGGGGGTTACGCAGTTCCTTGATCTAGGGTCGGGGATACCGACGGTAGGCAACGTGCACGAGGTTGCCGCCTCGGCGGATCCGGCGTGCCGGGTGGTGTACGTGGACATAGATCCGGTGGCGGTGGCACACAGCCGACGGCTGCTGGAGGGCGTGGAGAGCGCGGCGATCGTGCACGCGGACGCACGCGATGCCGAGACCGTGTTGTCCGCGCCGGCGACGCGGAGCCTGCTCGACTTCTCCAAACCGGTGGCCGTGATGATGGTCGCGCTGCTGCACTTCGTCTCCGACGCGGACGGTCCGGCCGCCGTGGTGGCCCGCTACCGGGATGCCGTCGCCCCGGGCAGTCTTCTGGCTCTGAGTCACGCGACTGTGGACGGGGTGGGCGAGGTGATGCGCGACCACGAACGGATTTACCAGCGCTCCGCGACGCCGATCCACGCGCGCACCCGCGCTCAGGTGCACGCGCTGTTCGACGGGTTCGAACTCGTCGAGCCCGGGGTCTCCTATCTACCGCTGTGGCGCCCGGACCCGGGAGAGCCCCCGGTCGATCACCCGGAGCGCTACAGCGGGTATGCGGCGGTGGGCCGCAAGGTCTGACAGTGGCCGCACACGCGGTGGGCTGAACTCCCGGTGGCCGGTGGCCGGTGGCCGGTGGCCGGTGGCCGGTAAGATCCGCCTCGTCGCGTGCTCACTGCCCGTCCCGCCGGGAGACGTGGGGGATGATCCCGCAGCGCACCAGTTCCTGCTGAACCTGCTCGGGCAGCAAGCGCGCATCCATCGGCAGGCCGTCCACCTCGACCAGCCACGTGAACGGGTTTTTCTCGATCATCTCCTTGCGGGCGAACCGCGTGTCGAACCGGTCGATGTGCAGCAGTCCCCGAATGAGCGCGCCCTTGTTGCTCATGGTGGTCTGCTTCACCCCGAGCAACTCGGCCAGTTGCTCGGTGCGCAGGTGGGGCTTCTGCGCCGGGTCCGCCAGGAAGTTGACCCAGCCGACGGTGTGCACGATTCCCGCGGCCCAGATCCGCCGGTCTCCGCGGGACAGTGGCGAGGGCCGCTTTCGGCCGAGCGTGCCGGCCAGCGCCCGGCACAGATCCGCGTACTCGGCGTCCAGGTGCGCATCACAGAACGCGTCGGTGGTCTCAATGATCTGCGAGACGGCGGGCCACACGTCCTTCGGTACACGCTGGGCCTTCAGCCAGGAATCGAGTTGTTCTGCCAACGCAACACTCATATCTACGCGGTTCGGCGGATCAGCCGGGGCCCGACTGCCGGCAGACGTCAGCTAACTGCGCTCGCGTCGCGGTCGTGCGGGGCGTGGCCCCGGCCACGCACTCCGGATCCGGACGTGGATGGCGCCCGTGTTTCGCCAAACCGCTAACTGCACCGGGTAGGTGTAAGATCGCGGCTGAGTCGGCTCTGGACCCTGGCCGTGTTGGAAAGACGCAAGCTAAGAGGTCAAATGGCAGGCGGGCGATACGGTGTGCGCTGCGCTGGCGGACCGCGCGGCTACGAGCGGCCGGCCCTGACCACGATGCCGGGACCCGGTCTGCGGGTGCTCGGCGCGCTGCTGGCGAATGTCCTCGCAGGTAGCAATGGCTGAGGCGGGCAGCCCCATCGTCGTCGGATTCGACGGCTCGCCCGACAGCGTGGGCGCGCTCGACTGGGCGCTGGCGGAGGCCCGCCTTCGCGGCGCCCCGGTCACCGTCTGCCACGTCGACCAGCCGTCGGCAGGTCGCGAGCCGGGCACGCAGGACGGCGCGGCGGGCACGCGGGACGATGCGCAAGCGCTGGCGGCGAGAGCCGACGCGGTCCTCGCCGAGAGCCGCCGCCGTGCGGCCCGGCTGGCCGCGGATGTCGAGGTGCGGTCTGAACCGGCCGTCGGCGACGCGGCGGAGATCCTGGTGCAGGCGGCTCACGGGGCTGAGTTGCTCGTGGTCGGGGCGCGCGGAGCGGGCGCAGGACAAGGCAGGCTGCTCGGTCGGGTCAGCGCCCACGTGGCACAACACGCGCGTTGTCCTGTCGTCGTGGTACGCGACGGCGCCGTTCGACTTCGCGACAGCGCGGCGAACCGCGGGCGGATCGTCGCCGGTGTGGACGGACCGGCGGACCGGGGAAAGGTCCTGTCCTTCGCTATCCAGGAGGCGGCACGCCGCGGGGGCACCGTGCACGTGGTGCACGCGCTCGATGAAGCCGTCCTCCAGGCGGCGCCCTACGCGGGTGAGTCGGAACTGCACCGACTCCATCAGGCCGCGCAGGAGGCATTCAGCGCGCAACTGGCACCGCACGCCGGCCAGCATCCGGACGTCGCCGTCTCGGTCAAGCTGATCCGCGGCGGTCCCGGCCCCGCGCTGGTCGAGGCCTCGGCGGACGCGGATCTGCTCGTCCTGGGCGCCCGCGGTCAGGACCCCATCGGCACCGCGCTGCTCGGCTCGACCGACCAAACCGTCCTGTATCACGCGGCCTGCCCGCTCGTCATCGTGCACGACGAGCGGTGAGCGACCGGCCCGCGACCGCCCGGCGGACGGTGTCCCGAGGGATCATGTGCTTTGTCCTGCAGGACCAGCGGGATCCCGCCATGCACGGTCACAGCCTGCCGGATTACGTCGTGTCCTGAAGACTCGACGCGGGCACGGTGCGCGGTCCCGGCCCTGGAACCGGAACGTCGACCGAGCCCCGGTGCGGCGCGGTGAGTTCGAGGACCCGCGCCACCGGCGGCGAGATCACCGCGAGGCGTACACTGCCGCCGGTCGCGTTCACGAGGCGGTCGAAGGCTATCAGGGCTCGAAGGCCAGCGCTGTTCATGAACGTGACCTGCGAAAGGTCCAGCGTGATCGGCCCGATGGCGGGTGCGGTCAGCACTTGCAGCCGCATCAGGAATTCGCCGGCGGTGGCCAGGTCGACATCGCCGCGTACGGTGATCAGACCCGTGTGCTCGTCGCGTCGGTTCGGGAAGATGTCCATGTACGGCCTCACGCTCGATCGTGCGGGAGCACTGAGTGCGTGGCAGGCGTAGCACGACCGTGAGCCGGCCGGAACGCGCATAGGACGCATCATGCGCTGGCTACACGGCGCCGAGGTCTGGAGCGTCATGACTTACTACTGGAAGGCTACCGCCGCGGGCGTCAGTGCGGAACGATCGGGCGATCAGACTCTGGAAGAGATCGCGGCGCGCTGCCTGAAACGGTCCGCCGGCGGCGGCCGCACTGCCTGATTGCCCTGGTGGCGGGGAAATACGACCTGTAGGGCGCACACGGCCGCGGCGTGAGAGACCCGGTCCGACGCCGCCGAGACGCTCAGCGGCCCGGGCACGGCCCAGTCGCTGCATAGCAGCACCCCGTGCCCCCGGCAACGGATAGGGTGCCAAGGTGTGGCCAAGCCGGTCTGAACCTCGAGAGAGTGCTCGCATTGTGGCCGCGGGAAGGCGGTGTCACCTTCGTGGTCAGTGAGCGGATGGCCGTGGTCATCACGCTGCTTGGCGACGACCGGCAGCGTGGCGCGAACCCGCCCCCGACGGTCGCCGCGCAGGCCGCGGCGGCCCTGGGAGTCGACGGCGTCTGCGCGGGGCTGGGTACCGGATCCTCGGGCCAGGTGCTGGTCTGGGGTCAGGACGCGACCAGCATCGCGCTGGAGGACCTGCAGTTCACCCTCGGCCAGGGCCCCGGCATGGATGTCGACGCAGGGGCCCCGGTCCTGGTCTCCGACCTGGAGGCCGCGGCGGCGCGATGGCCGGTGTTCGTACCCGCCGCTGCCGCGTTGGGTGTGCGTGCCCTGTTCGCGCTGCCGCTGCGGATCGGAGCGATCCACGTCGGCGCGTTGCAGGCGTACCGGGCCAACCCCGGGTCGCTGGACGGCGCCGCGTTGTCGGACGCCTTCGCCTTGGCCGAGGCGGTCACCCTGCTGCTCCTGCACCGACAGGCCGCCGCGGCCGACCCCGGCGGCGCCGCGAGCGGCGGTCCGCAGCCGGACTGGTCGCAGCCCGTGACTTTCCGCGCGCAGGTTCACCAGGCCACCGGCATGATCAGCGCCCAGCTCGGGGTGACGTTGGCCGAGGCGCTGGTGCGGCTGCGCGCCCACGCGTACGTCGAGGACCGGCTGATCGCCGAGGTCGCCGCCGACGTGGTGGCCCGCCGCCTGCGCTTCGAGAACGACAAGCGGTGATGACTGTGAGCGGTGTGCGCTGCCCGCGGCGCCCCGACGGGCCTATCGTGAGGACATGAGCGTGACCCGCGAAGAACAACTGATCGATGCGTTCGTCGAGGCCGCCGACACCCTGGTGGCCGACTTCGACGTCATCGAATTCCTGCACACCGTGGCCGGGCGCTGCGTGCAGCTTCTCGACGTGGACGCCGCCGGGATCATGCTGGCCGACCAGTACGGGCAGCTGCACGCCACCGCCGCGTCAACCGAGAGCGCGCGCCTGCTGGAGTTGTTCGAGCTGCAGGCTGACGCCGGCCCCTGCATGGAGGCATTCCGCACCGGCGTACAGGTCGTCAACGCCGACCTCGGGGCGAGCGAAGAACGCTGGCCCCGCTTCGCCGAGGCGGCCCAGGCCACCGGGTTCGTCTCCGTGCACGCCCTGCCGCTGCGACTGCGTACCACGGTCATCGGAGCGCTGAACCTGTTTTGTGCCCGCCCCGGCGACCTCGGCGAGGGCGACGTGCGCACCGGGCAGGCCCTCGCGGACGTGGCCACGATCGGCATCCTGGCCCAACGCGGCCTGTATCAGGCGGAGCTGCTCGCCAGCCAGTTGCAGAACGCGCTGAGCAGCCGAGTCACGATCGAACAGGCCAAGGGGGTGTTGGCCGAGCGCCGCGGCATCAGCGTCGACGAGGCGTTCAACCTGCTGCGCCGCTATGCCCGCAACCACAATCTGCACCTGTCCGAGCTCGCCCGGCAAACCGCCGACGGCACCAGCAACGCCGTCGAACTGCTCGCCCGCCCGCAGAACACAACCGTCAGCCCCGAGGGTCCGGACTCCGCCTGATCGCGGCGTGGGGGATCCGGGCTGCCGTCCGGCCCCAAGGACGCTCTCTCAGCCGACGGTCACGGCCCTGTCACAGCCCTCGTCGCTGACGGCCGCGGCTCATAGAGCGCTGACGGCCGCGGCCACCGCCGGCTCGCGACCGTCATCCGGCTGCCGGTCCGGTGCGCGCCCGGCGTCGGCGGACTCCGGCTCGCACGTCGATGCGGCGGAGAGCAGCGCGGTCGCGGTCTGCATATTGCCGGCTTCGGCCGCTGTGGCCATCAGACGCGCGGCGGTGTCGGCGTCGAGTTCGGGCGGCACGACCAGCAGATCCCAGCGCCCGCCGCGGCGGTAGGACAGAAGACAGATGTCGTGCGGGTCCTGCTCCGCGTCGAACCAGCCGACACGCACCACGTGCGTTCCCGTGCGCACCCGCCGAGGGATATCAGGCCACATATTCACATTGACGGTGGCCCGGTCGACCTTGCCCCAAGCCTTGTCCAGAGCCGCGATCAGGGACGGCAGTTCACGTGTGAGGTCGCGCGAGCGCGGCCACCACGCGCCGTTGACCATGCCCGGGTGAGGGCTCGGCGCCTTGAGGCTGACGCGCGCGTCGGGCGGCGCGGGGATCCCTGAATCGGGAGGAGGGGTGACGGTCGCGGCCATGGTGCCGACCTGTCCCCGGGCTGATGATCGCCCGGAATCGCCGTTCGCCGGAGACGATCCCGCCGCTGAGGCGGTCTGCGAAATACCTTCGGTACTGTCAGCTTACTCCTGTTCTGACACCCTGCCGCTGTCCGCGCGGCGCCGCCGGCCACAGCGCGATCAAGGCTTCATGGCGGGGTGGCGGTGCGGCTTCGGCAGGACCCGTCCGCTTGGAGCACCATCGGGATCATCATCGGGAGCACCAGTGCGTTCAGCGCCGCGGGCACGGTGATCAAGGCCGGGCGGGAGAAGCGGGAGAAGTCGCCGACGCGAAATGTGCCATAACACGCCGCCGAAGCGCATACTGGGGCGATCAGGCCGTCAGCCCGCCCGATATCTCGTCCTGGTCCAGTCCCCGCCCGCCCGGTGATCAGTCCGGCTGACCGTGTGTTGTTACGGCGAGAGGATCACCATGACCGAGCAGGTCTACGCGCGCGTGTCCGCGGGGAAGGGGAGGGGAAGCGATTTCGCCGAGCTGCTGCGCAGGGTCCGGGAAGCGGGGCTGCTTGAGCGGCGGATCGGGTACTACGCGGTCAAGACCGCCGTCACCGCGGCCCTGCTCGCCGGCGCGGGAGTGCTGTTCGTCGTCCTGGGGGACACGTGGTGGCAGTTGTTCACCGCCGGGTACCTCGCGGTCGTCTTCACCCAGATCGGATTCGTCGGCCACGATGCCGGGCACCGGCAGATCCTGCGCCGCCGCCGGGCCGGCGACCTGGTGGGGATCCTGCATGCCAATGCCCTGATCGGGTTGAGCTACGGCTGGTGGGTGGACAAGCACAACCGCCATCACGCGCACCCCAACGAGGTCGGGCGCGATCCCGATGTCGGCGCGGGCGCACTGGTCTTCACCGCCGGGCAGACCGCCCGCCGCGGGCGGCTCGGGCGCCTGGCCGCCCGGTATCAGGCATGGTACTTCTTTCCCCTGCTCACGCTCGAAGGTCTCAACCTGCACTACGGAAGCATCAAATCCCTGCTGCACCGGCGCGACCGGGGCGCGCTGCTGGAGAGCGGGCTGCTCGTGCTGCACGTCGCCGCGTACGTGACCGTGCTCGTGCTGCTGCTCTCGTGGGGACGCGCGCTGGCGTTCGCCGCCGTGAACCAGGCGGTGTTCGGCGTCTACCTGGGTTGTGCGTTCGCGCCCAATCACAAGGGCATGCCGGGACCGAGCGAGCAGGACGCCGCGGACTTCCTGCGCCGCCAGGTGCTCAGTTCGCGCAACGTGCGCGGGGGACCGGTCACCGACTGGGTCCTCGGCGGCTTGAACTACCAGATCGAGCATCACCTGTTCCCGAGCATGCCGCGCGTCAACCTCAAACGCGCCCGGCCGCTCGTGCGCGCGTTCTGCGCAGAGCGCGGCATCTCATACCGCGAATGCAGTGCGTTCGACTCCTACCGCCAGGCATTGCGACACCTACGCAGCGTCGGCGCTGTCGTGGAGGTTTGACCGGGAGCGTCGAGCACGATCCGCGGGCGGCCCCGGTGATCTGATGGACGAACGCGGGCGATGGCGCCGCGCATACGGTAAGGCGCTACAATGAAAACCAGCGGGAGCCATCAGGCCCGCGCCGCGATCTTGACACGCTCCCCGTGACTGCCGGGACCCTCAGCCAGCAGTCGGCACTGCGCCCACCGCCGGTGTTCCTGTTGAGCTGCGGCCATTCCCACGTTCGGAGTCTTCATGGCGGCACGCCGCCCCATTCGTTCCACCACTTCTGCGGCCACGTCTGCGGCCACATCCAAGCCTGCGATGTCTGCGGCCACGTCCGTGGCCACGTCCGCTGTCGTGTCCACGGCCACCTTCGCCGAGCTCGGCGTGCCCGAGGTCCTCACCGGGCTGCTGCGCGCGAGCGGCATCACCGTCCCGTTCCCGATCCAGGCCGCGACGCTGCCGGACTCGATGGCCGGGCGCGACGTGCTCGGGCGCGGCCGCACCGGTTCCGGCAAGACGCTCGGCTTCCTGCTGCCGGTGCTCACGCGGCTCGCGGCGACGCCGCGCAAGCGACGCCCGAACCGGCCGCGGGCCCTGATCCTCGCGCCGACCCGGGAACTGGCCACGCAGATCCACGACGCGGCCAAGCCCCTCGCGGACGCGCTGGGCCTGCGCACGGCCGTCGTCTTCGGCGGGGTGTCCGCCCGCCCGCAGATCTCCGCGCTGCGCTCCGGCATCGACCTGGTGATCGCCTGCCCCGGCCGGCTCCTCGACCACGTCGGCGCGGGGCACGCGATCCTCGACGCCATCGAGATCACCGTGCTCGACGAGGCCGACCACATGGCGGATCTCGGCTTCCTGCCGATGGTCAAGCGCATCCTGGACGCCACCCCCGCCGGCGGCCAGCGGCTGCTGTTCTCCGCCACCCTGGACAACGGCATCGACCAACTGGTGCGGCGCTACCTGAGCAACCCGGTCACGCACGCGGTCGACTCGCAGCACTCCGAGATCCCGGACATGACCCACCACGTGCTGCACATCGACGCCGAGCACCGGCTGCCGATCCTCATCGAGCTGGCCACCGCACCCGGCCGCACCATCGTGTTCACCCGCACCAAGCACGGGGCGCGCAAGCTCGCCAGGCAACTGGCCGCCGCCCGGGTGCCCGCGGTCGAACTGCACGGCAACCTCGCGCAGAACGCCCGCACCCGCAATCTCGCGGCCTTCTCGCAGGGACAGGCCACGACCCTGGTCGCCACCGACATCGCCGCGCGCGGCATCCACGTCGACGACGTCTCGCTGGTCGTCCACGCCGATCCGCCGGTGGAACACAAGGCGTACCTGCACCGCTCCGGGCGTACCGCGCGGGCCGGCAACTCCGGTACCGTCATCACCCTGATGACCGACGCGCAGGTGGGCGAGGTGCGCGACCTGACCCGAAAGGCCAGGATCACGGCGACCACGACCCGCCTGGCTCCCGGTGACCCGCTGATCGGGACTCTGGCCCCGGGCGAGCGCAGCCTCGCCGACCCCGCGCGGATCGCCACCCTGACCGGTTCCGCGGCAGACCTGACAAGGCCCGGACCGGCGGGCATCGTGCCGTCCGCCGGCAAGCCCGCTCAGCGGCGCCGGCGCGGTTCCGTCCGGAGCGGATCCGGTGACGGACACGCCGCCGGCGCCGCGCGTAAGAGCGCGGATTCCGTCGCCGCCGCCGGTTCGGCGCGCTCCGGCGGAAAGCCGGTCCGCGCTTCGGGCGCGCCGTCCGCGGGTTCCGGGGGAGCGGCCAAGGCGTCCCAGCGTTTCCGCGGCCGCGCGCGCTGATCCCGCCCGTCTCAGCCCGCCCGTGCCCGGAAACGACTACCGGGCGCGGGCGCGGCACGCGACAGCGTTGATCACGATCGGTGACATTTGCCGTGTAGAATGAACCTCACGCCACATCGTGTGGCGAAAACCGTCTCGCTCGCGCGAGAAGATCGGCGGTCCCGTCATGGACGCCCTCCTACCAGCAGACCACGCTCATCCCACCGGCCGGGCTCAGCCAAGCCGGCGCGGCAGCGGTCCGCGGCACGGTGAATCAGGACTCTCTTTCCCGCCGGCACCGGCCGCCCGGACGTTTGAGAGCCGTGACCAACTCGTCGCGCGGCGCCGGGCGGCCCAGCGCGCCTGGCGCGCGGCGTGCGAGCGTGCCGAGCGGGCGGCCCAATTCCTCGGCGAGACGCTGAACGCGCCGCTGTCCGCGGCCGCCGCCACGGCCCGGGAGCACCTTGAGAACGCGCAGCGCGGAGAGCAGCTGGCCCGCACCTCCTACTACCGCGTGGCTGAGGAGACCGGGACGCAGCTGAGCCGGATCGAGCGCACGAACCCCGGGATCGTCTGACCGGTGCGAGAGTCCTTCCGCATACCCGCAGACAGACTACTTCGATGGAAACGCGTGGACTTCTTCGTCCGGTATGGGACCGGTTGGCAGACCACCACGACGGTGCACACACCGACGGGGCGGGCGCTGCGCAAGGGGCATGCGGTCCGGGTGGCGAGCGCGCCGGGTGCCCCGTCCCTGTGCGGGCGGTCCCGTCTGCCGGCCGACATCGACGAGCGCGAACACGATTTCGCATACCTGGACGCCCCCGGCAGGTGCGCGGTCTGCGCCGGGCTCGCGGCGGCATCCAGGCGTTGAGCGCGTCCGTGTATCCGACGAACCCCGAGGACCAGAGGCCTGATAGCCACGCGGCCCGGTCGCGGGGCCGGCCGCGATCGGTCCGCATACGGCAGAGGCTCGGGCAGAGGCTCGGCACCGGGGACATTCACCAAGGAGATGGTCGGGTTGAATCGTAGAGGCGGCCGGATTCGCGGCCAACGTATCGGCGGCGGTCCCTCGGGCGACAGCACCCGCGGCCTTTCGGCCGAACGCACCCAGGTCGAGTACTTCTGCAGCCGGGGCCACCGGTGCGGGCCGAGCTTCGCCGTCCAGGCGCCGATACCGGAACTCTGGGTCTGTCCGCACTGCGGCCTGCCCGCGGGACGCGACCAGGACAACCCGCCGACCGAAGAGGCCGTCGCCCCATACAAGACACACCTGGCCTACGTCCGCGAACGCCGCAGCGACTCGGACGCCGAGATCCTGCTCAACGAGGCCCTGGCCCGGTTGCGGGCACCCAGGGGCTGACTTCGCCCGCGCCGCTGGGGCGGGCCTTTAGACTTACGGCTGGATGGTACTAGGCTGGCCACAGCAGCGTGTTCGGCTACTCCTGCCGGCGGCTGCGGCTCCCCGCAACATCGGTGTTCCGTGCGCGGGTTGAGCGGCTTGGAATGGACCGGTCCGTGCCGTGTGGCGCGTCCCGCCCGCGAGCGCGGGCCGGTCCACAACCGGACCACAACGCGACGGCGCGCCGCAGCAGCGAGACGGCCTGCGGCAGGCCGCGGCGGATTGTCAAGGCGTCATGAGCGAGACGGTCGCGGCGCCACGCCCCGTGGCCGCCACCGATCCCTTGCCGTGCATGTACGGGCGCAGTTCGCGCACCCCCGCTGCGGGTGGGCGGTACTGCGGCGTGCGGCGCCCCGGGTTCGCGTCACCGGGACGCCGCACAGCGGATTCCTCCGCGATCAGAGCGGCAGGATGTTCGCGGCCTGGGGACCCTTGGGGCCCTGGGTGACCTCGAAAGTGACGTTCTGACCCTCGCGCAGTTCGCGGTAGCCCTGGGTGGCGATCGCGGAGTAGTGGGCGAAGACATCGGGGCCGCCGCCGTCCTGCTCGATGAACCCGAAGCCCTTTTCCGCGTTGAACCACTTCACAGTGCCGGTTGCCATACGTTTCTTCTCCCTCGGAGGGCGAGCGCCCCTGATCTGAATCCTTCAGATCCGCGTCGCGTTCGCGCCCCATATCCGGTCAAGCCTACACGTTCGCGTCGGGTCCCGGCACCATGCGACCGAGGGGTGGCCGCGTGTCGCGCGCACGCCACGCCTAGCTGTGCCTCAGACGTTCGCGTGGGCCCCGGTCTCCGCTTGTGCCTCGGTCTCCGCGGGAGCCTTGGTGTCCGCTTGTGCCTCAAGCAGCACGAGGTTGGCCGCGAACGCGTGTTCCGCGTCCTGGGTGAGATCGAAGGAGACCCGCGCGCCGTCCTGGAGTTCGGCGAGGCCGGAGTGCCGCAGCGCCGATCTGTGCACGAACACGTCTCGCCCGCCCCCGTCGGGGGCGATGAATCCGTAGTGCTTGGAGCCGTTGAACCACTTGACTGTGCCTGTAGTCGACATGACCATTCTTCTCAGCCTGCTTACTTTTCGGTAGAACTCTCATTGACATGCGCGGCCGGTGGTCTCGCGGCCTTTCTGGCTGCTGCCGCGGTCATCGCGGGCGTGGTCCGAACGGCGATCAGCTCGCTGACGCCACGCCGCCGTGATCGCAGAGGTCTTCATCGTCAGGTTCCCGCGCGGCCGCGGCGACGGCATCGGGCGCCGGGTGGCGCAGCGTGGTCGCGCGCGCATGGCATTTCATCGAGCCCGCCAGCGCGTCGTGCACCGTCTCGTACTCGGGCAGCGTGCCCGACAGGCCGGTGATGAGCATCAGCCTGAGCATCCGCGGCCGCGCGGCCGACATGCGCAGCCAGCCGCCGCGGGCCGCGGCGAGACGGCTGACCTTCACGAAGGCACCGAGCCCCGCCGCGTCGCAGAACTTCAGGCCCGCGAGGTCCACGACGATCCGCGGGTGCTCCCGGGACAACAGGCCCGACAGGCGTCGGGCCAGCAGGTTGCTGGACGCTATGTCGAGTTCTCCGTCGAGTCGCACGAGCAGGTGCGCTCCGGCGGCGCTGACGCCGACCCGCAGATTCGGCAACTGCGTCACCGGCGCCGGGTAGCGCCGCGCGAGCCCCGCGATCGCATGCGGCTCGGATCTGTCCCGCGCGGGCCGGCGGCGCAGTGACCGGCGTGTCGCCGCGCCGAATCCCCGAGCGCTGACGAAACCGAGTGCGCCGACGGACTGAGGCATGGCAGGAGCGCGGGCTGCGGGATTTCCGAGGGCTGTCATGCGGTCCGCCGATCCGGGCCCGCGTCGGGCCCGTCGTGAGCGCCGGGAGCGAGGCCGGCTTGGAAGCCGACGTGCGACGTACCCTCGGTAACCTTCAGCATACTCCACGCGATGCCGGATTCACTGATCGTTGCGCGGCCACACCGGCCGATCGCGTTCCGGCGCGCCGCCGCCCGTCGTGCGCGCGCCGCCGTTCCCCGGTCAGCGCTTGCGCAGACGCAGGCTGTTCCAGCTCGCGTCCGCCGTCCAGCCGCCGTCGACCGGCAGCGCCACGCCGTTGACGAACCCGCTCGCGGCCGGATCGGCCAGGAACGCCACCGCCGCGGCGATGTCGTCGGGGACTGCGAAGCGGCCCATCGGCACCCGCGCGGTGATGTCCGCGTCGCGGTAGCCCCCGGACGCCTGATCCGCCTCGTCCATCCCGGTCTTGACCCAGCCGGGGCACACCGCGTTGACGCGTACCCCTCGTCCGCCCCACTCGGCGGCGAGGGTGCGGGTCAGGCCGATGAGCCCGTGTTTGGCGGCGTTGTAGGCCGCGCGGTCCGAAACGCCCTGCAGGCCCGCGATCGAGGCGATGTTCACGATCGAACCGCAGCCGGCCGCGAGCATCACCGCGCCCAGAGCGCGCGAGAGCAGGAACGGACCGGTCAGGTTCACCTCCAGCACGCGCCGCCACTGCTCGGCCGTGGTGTGCTCGGCGGGGGCGAGCAACGAGATGCCCGCGTTGTTCACCAGCGTGTCGACCCGGCCGTATTCGGTGAGCACACGGTCGGTCAGCGCGGCGGCGTACTGTTCGCTGGAGACATCCCCCGTCAGCGAGAACGCTCTCGCGCCCCGCTCACGCACCGCGCCGAGCGTTTCGGCCGGCTCGCGCAGATCCGCCAGCGCGAGCGCATATCCGCGCCCGGCCAGCACCTCGGCGACCCGGCGGCCGATACCCTGCGCCGCCCCGGTCACCACAGCAACCGCACTCACCGCGTCACCCCTGCTCGCCGCCGCGCCCACTGGCTTCTTCGCACTCTTCGTCCGGTTTCCGGCCGTGCTTCGCAGCATCCTCCCACCGACGCGGACCGCGGCGCGCTGCGGCACGCCGCGCGCCGATCCATCCGGTCGCAGGAGATCCGACCGGATGGATCGAGCAGAGCGGATCTGATCAGGCGCCCGGTGCGATCTGGTAGGCGCGGGTGATGGTCTCCGTGGCCGTGTTGCCGGCGAAGTCGGTGATGTGCGCGCGCAGGGATACGAACCCGGTGATGTTCGGGTGCATCACAGTCGCCGTGTAGCTACCGGTCTGCGCGTTCACCGTGGACACCGCCGCCGGCTGCCACGTCGTGCCGTCGTCGGTCGAGTAGTCCACCGTCAGAGCCTGCAAACCGGCCGCCGCCGATCCCGGTTGCGGCAGCGCCGTCACCGGAATCTGGAAGCTGACGCCCGCCGGCGCGGTGTTGGCGGAGTTCAGGCTCGGGGCGAAGGAGGCGGCCCAGATCTGCAGCGGCAGCGTCGAGTTCGGATCCACGCTCGCCGAGCTGAACGTCCACACAGCGCTGATATTCGTGGACAGCTGGACCCCGGACGCGCGCTGGACGCTGGCGTCGAGCTCGTAGCCGTTGCTCCACGTGGCCGGGACCGGGTAGCAGTAGTTGAAGTTGTTCGGGTAGGACTGGGAGCCCACGACCGCGCCGTTGAGCTTGAGCGTGAGCGAACCGGACGTGCTCGTGGTCAGGCCCGGGTGTCCGGCGTCACCGGAGCTGTCGCCGGTGAGGGGCACGTCGGGGCAGATCAGGTCGCCCGTGCGGATGACCCAGTTCAGCGGCCCCACCGTGGTGGTGAACGCCGGTCCGAAGACCGGCTTGTTCCACACGTGCGCGGTGGTGCTGCCGCCGGTGTAGGCGGTCAGGCTGGATGTGAGGTCATTGACGTCGTTACCGTTCGGGTCCTGCTCCTGGAACGTGGAGAACCAGCGCACGCCGTTGTCCGTGTTGAAGGATTGGACCTGCTGGGCCGGCAGCGTCAACGGGACCGCGACCGTGAACGACGAGGTGAAATTCGGCTGCTGATTCGGCTGGGCGATGCCCACCGCGTACCCGCTGTCGCCCGCCTGCTGCGCGCCGAAGACCGCGTTCACCGTCGCCAGGGTCGCGGCGGTCTCGTTCTGGGCGAGCCCGGTCGGCATCTGTTGGTTGATGAAGTTGGCCACCTGGTACAGGTGCGGGGAGTCGGTCACGCCGCCGCCCGGTCCCGGGTCGTAGAGCGTCGAGACCACCTTGGACAGGAAGCCGAACACGAAGGAGTTCGCCGGGCCCAGCTGCCCGGTGTACACGCTCGTGCCGGCCGGTATGTTCGTGCTCACCGACGGCCCGAGGGCGCCGTTGGGCGTGAACTGGGCGCCGACCTCGGTGCGCAACAGCGTGGCCGCGGAGTCCGGTACCGATGCGGAGACCGCGCTCGCCGTGCGGGCGTCCACGGTGAGATTCTGCGCCGCGTTGACGGTCAGCTGCGGATAGGACAGCAGCGACAGGCTCTGGTTGCCCTGCGTGTCGACGTCGTAGACGTTCGAGTAAACCATGTAAGTGCCCGGAGGCAGGGACAGGGTGGCCGAGGTCTGGCCGCCGCCACCGCCGGTGCCGTACACGAAGATCGTGTTGCCGACCGTCGTGGCGAAGTAGACCGCGAACGAGGACGGCGCGCCGCCCGCGCGTCCGGTGACGTCGGCCGTGACCGCGTAGGTGAGCTCCTGGTCGTCGCCGATCGGGGTCTCGACCCGCAGCGTGCCGCTGGTCGCCGTGATGAACCCGGTGTAGCGGCCGTTGGGGCCGTTGACGGACAGGTTCGCGGTGAGCGTCACCGTGGCCTGGCCGTTCGCCGGCACCGTCACGGACGATGCGCTCAGGCTGAACATGCCGCTCGGGGCGGGCGCGCCGGTCGGGTCGTCGACGGCGTAGTTCAGGCTGAGCGTCACCGGGCTCGCGGTGGTGTTGGAGTAGGTGACGGTGCGGGTCAGCGTCGGGTAACCGGAGCGCGGCCCGTTTTGCAGGCCGAGACTGACGCTCGGCGGGTCGGCGAGCACCGGCTGGGCGTATCCGCGCCCGACGTCCAGGCGGCCGGCGCCCTGCGTGAAGGTGTCGAGCGACGAGTTCGGGTTCGCCGAACCCATCAGCGCGGCCTTGAGCTGCGCCGGGCTCCACGTCGGGTGGGCTTCGGCGAGGACCGCCGCGCCGCCGGCGACGTGCGGCGTGGCCATCGAGGTGCCGGACAGCTGCACATAGGTCTGGCCCGGGCTGCAGAACGTCCCGGTCGAGCTGCACGCCCCGGTGATCGCCACGCCGGGCGCGGTGATGTCGGGTTTGAGCGCCGAGTCGACGATCCGCGGGCCGCGGCTGGAGAACGAGGCGATGGCGTCGGACTTGTCGACCGCGCCGACGGTCAGCGCGGCGTCCGCCTCGCCGGGTGACCCCACGGTCCCGTATCCGGGACCGCTGTTACCGGCGGCCACGACGAAAAGCACACCGCTGCTCGCGGTCAGGTTGTCGACGGCCTGGTCCAGCGGGTCGCTCCCGCCGGAGGGCGCGCCGCCGAGGCTCATGTTGACCACCTTGACGCCGGGCTGCGCCGAGGCCCACTGCATGGCGTCGATGATCGCCGACTGCTCGCAGCCCGCCGCGGTGCACGCCTTGGCGCTCACGAGGGTCGCTCCCGGCGCGACGCCCTTCTGCGCGCCGCCGGAAGCGGCGCCGGTGCCGGCGATGATCGAGGCGACGTGCGTACCGTGCCCGACGTCGTCGTTCGTGTTGCCGTCCGAGGTGAAGTCCTGGGCGGCCGCCACCTTGCCGACCAGGTCGGGATGGGTCGCGTCGATGCCGGTGTCGACGATCCCGACTTTCGCGCCGGTGCCGTCGAACCCGGCGGCCCACGCGGTCGGCGCGCCGACCTGCGGGGTGCTCTGCTGGTCGGTGGGCTTGAGCAACTCGTCCAGCCACACCTTGTGCACCGTCGGGCGCAGCTTGGCGGTGTGGCCGGAGGTGGTGGTCACCGAGTTCCAGAATGTCGACGTGGTGGCGTGCGGCGCCCGCACGGCCAGCGCGTTGACGGAGCTGAGGCGGTGTGTGATCTTCGCGCCGCCGCCGTTCGGACCGGCGAGTGCCGAGCGCAGCGAAGTGCCCGCGCCCGGGGCGTACTGGACGATCACGTCAGTGGCGGTGCTCTGCGTCTTGGCGCCGTAGGCCAGCAGCCGGGTCAGGTCGAACAGCGACGGGTCCGCCTGGCCGGTGAGCACCAGCTGCTGGACGTCCGACGGAATGGCGTAGACGTCCCCGGACTGCTTGTAGGTGGTGAACGAGATGTTGCGCCGGCTCGCGTTGTACTGCACCGTGACCTGGCCGTCGTCCGCGAGGGCCAGCCTGTCGCCGGTGACGAGCGTCACCGTGCGCGAAGGTACCTGGACATTCGGTGTGGCGCCCGCGGTCGCCGGCGAGATCGTGCCTGCCGCTGCGGCATTCGAGGTGGTTGCGAACGTGACTGAGGCGGCGAGCGAAACGGCCAAAAGGCCGTGGGCCGCCCTCAATTTTCTGGGCATGTTCCTCCCCGTGCTCTTTTTGCGCAGACGGGTAGCCATTCGGGATTCCCGTAATATCCGTGGAGCATCCCGTCCAAGAAACATGGTGACTCAGGGCGCTGAAGTTTGTCCAATGGATCGAACTTATTTCTTGTTTGCCGAGCGTGCGCCCGAGTTAAGCCGTTAATATCGGCAAAATGCCTGCTCAGAAGCCCTGCTTAGGCCCGGTGACGCCTTTTACCGCAATGCGGAGCGGTGTCTTCAATGTACCGGTTTATTAGCCTCGTGCCGGTATGGTGCACGCTAGGGGTAATGTTCGGCCAGGACTAAGGAGTATTACATACCGCGATGAAATGCAGTCCGGCGCGAATAATCCGGACAAACAAAAAGACACCGGGCCGTCCGGGATATTTTCCGGACGGCCCGGTGTCTATGGCGGCCTGAGAGTGTACGCGCGGCGGGCCGAGCGCCGCGCGGCGGTCAGACGTTCCAGGAGTACGACGAGCAGGCCACCCCGTCGAAGGTCACGTCGACCGGAGCCGGGTTGCCGGCGGTGAAGGTGCCCATGAAGTTCACGGTGAGTGAGCCGCTCTGCTGCATGGTCGCCGGGCTGTACGGACTGTTGGTGATGGTGACGTGCTCGCCGTACTGGACGATGTTCGCGTTCCAACTCGTCGTCACGTGCTGGCCGCTGGAGACGAAGTCGAAGCCCGCCGTCCAGCCCGAGGACGCGGTGGTCATCGCGAAGTCGACCGTCAGCTGGGCGCTGAACCCGCCCGACCACTGGCTGCTTACACTGTAGCTGTAGGTGCACGTGGGAATGGCTGCCGCCGCGGCCGTGCTCGGCGCCGCGACACTCACCCCGCCGAAGGCCAGCAAGGCGAGCGGCAACGTGCGACTGCGCTTCAACAGATCCTCCTTGCAACTGCCTGCCCTGAAAATCCACTCTCAGGGTTCGACCGTCCCGGGGCTCAGTCAAGCCGGGGCGCCGCCGGCGCCGGGACGCGCGGCGGATTCCTGCGGCAATCCGGTTATCGGCACTTACCGGGTGGGAAACTTTCACGCCGGTCCGGCTTATGTCGCAATGATCGAATTCGAATCGGAAGTTCCGCACAGCGCAGCAGCAGATAGCGCCGCGGTCCGCGCGCGCCCGAGCGGCCGGACGCGCGCTGGCCGGAACCCGTTGCGTGAAAGCCTTCAAGCCGCCGCCGGGCGCCGCGAGCGCGATGCGCGGCGTGGCGGCGTGGCGGCGTTCCGACGTTCCGGAGCCGGAGCCGGAGCCGGAGGCGGGCGGGCGGGTCGGGTCGGTCAGGCCGCCGGTACCGGTCGCGCGGCCGGCCGGACGCGTGTTATCCCATCAGGATCGGGCGGCGCCGGCCTGCCGCCGCGCGGCATGCGTCCGCGCGTTGAGCCACTCCAGCTGTCTGCGGACCTGGACCGCGTCCCCGCCCTCGTGGTGATTGAACGGATACACCTCGATCGTGCGCTCCACGCCCGCCTGGTTCCCGCCGGCCGCGCCGTACTGGTTGTAGGCCGCGAACACGGTGCTCGGCGGGCAGACGTTGTCGCGCAGACCCACCCCGAAATGCGCCGGAGCGTGCGCACGCCGCGCGAACGCGACCGCGTCCACGTAGGACAGGGTGCGGCGCACCGCGTCCTCGGCGTCTCGGCGCACCGCGAGGTAGTTCACGATCTCGCCGTACGGCGCCGCATCAGTGATCTGAATCGCGCGCTGGATGTGGCACAGCAGCGGCGCGGTGCACAGCAGGGCCGAAAGATCGGGGACCAGTCCCGCCACCGCGAGGGCCAGCCCGCCGCCCTGGCTGTTGCCCGCCGCGACCACCCGGGCGGGATCGACCCCGGGAAGGGAGCGGACCGCCTCGACCGCGCGCACGGCGTCGGTGATGAGCCTGCGGTAGTAGTAGTCCTCGGGTTCGAGGATGCCGCGGGTGATGGGCCAGTGCCCGCCGTGCGGGCTCGGATGCGGATCAGGGGTCTGGCCGCCGGCGCCGTACTGGTCGCCCTGCCCCCGGCAGTCCATCAGCAGGTGGGCATAGCCGGCGGCGGGCCAGGTCAGCCGCTCGTGCGGCAGGCCGCGGCCGCGGCCGTACCCCACGTACTCGACCACCGCGGGCAACGGCGCCTCGATCCCGGCCGGGCGGCTGTACCAGGCGCGGATCGGATCCGCGCCGAAACCGGCGAAGGTGACGTCCCAGCAGTCGACCAGCCGCAGGCCGTTGTGCGCCTCACGCAGCTCCAAGATCACCGGGCTGTTTCGCGCGTCCTTGACAGTGCGCTGCCAGAACGCGTCGAAGTCCGCCGGCTCCGGCACCGCGGGCGAGTACCGTTCCAGCTGTTCGAGCGGCAGATCGAACTGGGCCATGGGCGCTCCTTGCGGCGGGCGGGTCGGGCGGCCGGCACGCCGCGGGGTCGTCGGTGGGGCTCGAAACGTTCAAGCGGCCCGCGTTCACGTGGCGCGGGCGGGCGGCGCGGTGCTCTCGCGCACGACCAGTTCGGTCACCAGGTCCACCCGGCTGGTCGGCAGCGTCGCGCCGCGGGCGAGGTCGAGCAGCATGCGGGTCGCCGTCTCGGCCATGTCGCGCAGCGGCTGGTTGACCGTGGTCAGCGCCGGATCGCTCCAGGCCGCCACCGGCAGGTTGTCGTAGCCGATCACGGACAGCTGCCGGGGCACGTCGATGCCGAGCCGCCGGGCCGCCCGCAGCACGCCCATCGCCTGCATGTCCGAGCCGGCGAACACCGCGGTCGGCCGGTCCGGGCGCTGCAGCAGCCTGATTCCGTGTTCGTAGCCCGCGTCGACGTAGAAGGTGCCGTAGCGCACCAGATCCGGATCGACCGGCACACCGGCCTCGTCGTGCGCGAACCGGTAGCCGGCCACCCGGGCCCGGCTGCACAGCACGTCCCGGGGCCCGGCGACGATCGCGACCCGCCGGTGTCCGAGTTCGAGCAGGTGCCGGGTCGCCAGCAGGCCGCCGTTCCAGTTGTTCGACCCGACCGTCGGTACCGAGGCGGTGGTCGCGCTGTCGGTGTCCACGACCACGAACGGGATGCACTGGCGCCGCAGCTGCTGGCGCTGCGGCTGCGTCGGGCTGCACAGGACGAACAGCACGCCCAGCGGGCGCGCCGCGAGCACCGCGTCCAGCCACTGCTGCGGCGGATGGTGGCGCCCGCCCAGTTGCGAGAGCACGAAGTCGACGTTCGACGCGGCCGTCAGTGCCTCCACGCCGTGGATGATCGCCATCGCCCAGGCCGAGTCGAACTCGTGGAAGACCAGTCGGATCTGGCCTTCACCTGCGTCCGCGCAGCGCCGCCGGCGCCGCCGGTAGCGGTGCGACTCAAGGCTCGCCTCGACCCGCGCCCGGGTGGCGGGCGCGACGTCGGCGCGGCCGTTGAGCACCTTGGAGACGGTCGCGACGGACACGCCGACCTCGGCGGCGATGGTCGCGATCGTCGGGGAGCCGGAGCCGTCGTCCGCCTGGGAAGAGGTCATCGAAAAGTCACCTAGTGCCGCAAAAACTTTCGGTGAGCATAGCACTGATTCGAGCGCTGTACAGCGGGCCCCGTGAGACTTTCAAGGCGCCATGCGTGCGGCGGCTCAACTCCGGAAGTGCGGCGGGCCAAGGGGAAACTGCTGTTGGAAACCCTTGACACGGCTCGTAAGAGAGCCTAATTTACCGCAACACGCTGCTTTCAGTTCTCGCAAGTTTCAGATGATCACGAGCTCGGCCGCTCGGTCGCGACGCGCCGGGTCAGCGCCGCGGCGAAGGGAAGGCATGGGAAGTCAGGGGTCTGCCGACACGGGCCGGCGCCGCGCCGCCGCGCGCCGGCGGCCGTGCGGGCGCCCGTGCGACGCGGCCGCCGCCGGGTCCGCGCGTGCCGAGACACACGACCACGCCGACCCCGGAGGCCGGAGGATGAGATGAGCACACCGAGGACCTTGGACGCGCCGCCGGGTACCCGGGACACCCAGGTGCGCCGGCCCGGCCGCGGGCACCGGCCCCGGCGGCAACGACTGACCTGGCGCCGCGCAGTGCGCCGGGACTGGCGTCTCTACACGCTGGTGATCGCGCCGCTGGTGTTCTTCGCGGTCTTCCGCTATCTGCCGATGATCGGCAACGTCATCGCCTTCCGGCGCTACGAACCGGGCGGGAACCTGTTCGGCGAGGAATGGGTCGGCCTGCACTACTTCCAGCTGTTCATCCACGATCCGACGTTCTGGCAGGTGTTCACCAATACCCTGATCCTCGGCGGGCTGACGCTGTTGTTCACCTTTCCGGCGCCGATCATCCTCGCCCTGCTGCTCAACGAGGTGCGCGCGAGCGGTCTCAAGCGGTTCGTGCAGTCGATCTCCTACCTGCCGCACTTCCTTTCCATCGTGGTGGTCGCCGCGATCATCATGCAGCTGCTGTCCGACAACGGCGTGGTGAACCAGGGGCTGCACGCGGTCGGCCACGCGCCGATCACCTTCCTCCAGCAGCCGGGCTGGTTCCGGCAGATCTACGTCTCCTCGGAGGTCTGGCAGACCGTCGGCTGGGGCACCATCCTCTACCTGGCCGCGCTGACCACCATCGACGGCCAGCTCTACGAACAGGCCCGGATCGACGGGGCCAACCGGTGGCAGCAGACCTGGCACGTGACCCTTCCCGGCATCCGGCCGACCATGATGACCCTGCTGATCCTGAACATCGGCACGTTCATGGCGGTCGGCTTCGAGAAGATCCTGCTGCTCTACAACCCGCTGACCTACCCGACCGCCGACGTCATCTCGACCTACCTCTACCGGGTCGGCGTGGTCTCGGGCAGCTTCAGCTACGCCGCGGCCATCGGGCTTTTCGACTCCGTGATCGGGCTGGTGCTGGTCGTCTCGGCGAACTACCTCTCCCGGCGCCTGGTGGGAGCGAGCCTGTGGTAAACATCAGTATGCTGCGACCAGAGCGCAAGGCCGCCCCGGGCGCGCCGCCGGCGCGGGTGCGCATCCGGCCCGGCCGCGGCTACCGGGTCTTCCAGGTCGTCAACGCCCTGGTTCTCACGGGCGTCGTCGTGGTCACGCTGTACCCGTTCATCAATATCCTGGCTCAGTCGTTCAGCTCCGAGCACGCCATCGAGACCGGGCGGGTCAACCTCATCCCGCACGGGTTGAACCTCACCACCTACAAGACGGTGATGTCGGACTCGATGTTCTGGAGGAACTACCGCAACACCGTGGAGTACACCGCGGCGGCCACCTTCGTCTCGATGGTGCTGACCACCTGCTACGCCTACGTGCTGTCCAAGAAGCAGGTCAAGGGCCGCGGCGTGCTGATCGGGATCGCGGTGTTCACCATGTTCTTCAACGGCGGCCTGATCCCCAACTACGTGCTGGTCAGCCAGCTCGGGCTGCGCAACTCGATCTGGGCGATCGTGCTGCCGAACGCGATCAACGTGTTCAACCTGCTGGTGATGAAGGCGTTCTTCGAGAGCCTGCCGGGCGAACTGGAGGAGGCGGCCGCGGTCGACGGCCTGAGCACGTACGGCATTTTGTGGCGGATCGTGCTGCCGCTGTCCAAGGCCGTGCTGGCCACGATGATCCTGTTCTACGCGGTCACTTACTGGAACTCCTGGTTCTCCGCGTTCCTGTACATGGACCGCTCGGAACTGTTCCCGGTGACCGTGTACCTGCGCAACATCATCGCCGGCGCCACCGTCGGCGCGGACAACGGCACCGCCGGCGACACCGCGCTGCAGATCGCGGCCAACATCCAGGCGGTGACCATCGTGCTCACCGTCATCCCGATCCTGACCGTCTACCCGTTCATCCAAAGGTATTTCGTCTCAGGCGTGATGCTCGGCGCGGTCAAGGGCTAGGCCGTGTTCGAGAAGTATCGCCGGGGCCGCGACGCCTGCCACGCACGCTCGCTGCGTTGGCGAAGCACCCACATACGACCCACTGCGTTGATTGAACACCGCGGGGGTGCTCCGCCGCCTTGCGATCGCACGCGCCAGACGACGCGGCCTGATCCGACGCTACTTCTCAAACACGGCCTGGCTCGCACCAATCCACCACACCGCACAACCGTCTCCCACGGACAAAGGAGTCTCAGTGAACGCAGCGTCCTCGATGAACGCACCGTCCTCGATGAACGCACTGACCCGGCGGAAGATACTCACCGCGGCGGCGGGCATCGCCACTGTGGCCGTCGCCGGCTGCGGCGGCGGCGGCAGTTCGAAGACGAACAGCGACCTGTCGGGCAACCGCGTCGGCGCCATGGACAAGTTCGGCGTCGGGGATCAGTTCAAGGCCACCGCGCCGATCACCTTCCCGATCATGGTGCTGAGCAATCCCGGTTACCCGTACGACGCGAAGTGGCTGTTCTGGTCGGAGTTGACCAAGCGGACGAATATCTCGTTCCAGCCGACCGTGGTCCCGCTCAGTGACTACAACCAGAAGCGCAGCGTCATGGTCGGCGCGGGCAACGCCCCGACGATCATCCCCAAGACCTACCACCCGGCGGAGGAGGCGTTCATCGCCGGCGGCGCGATCCTGCCGGTGAGCGACTACCTCGACCTGATGCCGAACTTCAAGGACAAGGTCGCCAAGTGGAACCTGCAGGGCGACCTGGACCAGCTGCGCCAGGCGGACGGCAAGTTCTACCTGCTGCCCGGCCTGCACCAGGACGTCTGGGCGGACTACTCGATCGCCGTGCGCACCGACGTGCTGCAGAAACTGGGCCTGTCCACGCCGCAGACCTGGGACGACGTGCACAGCATGCTGACCGCGATGAAGGCCGCCCACCCGAATCAGTACCCGCTCTCGGACCGGTGGAGCAGCACTCCGCCGGGGCCCGGAGCCAACAGCCTGCTCTCCGTTCTCGGCACCGCGTACAACACCCAGGCCGGCTGGACCTACCAGCACAGCACCTGGGACGCGAACGCGGGCAAGTTCGTCTACACCGGCGCGATGGACCAGTACAAGCAGATGGTCCAGTATCTGCACACGCTGGTCAGCGAGAAGCTGATGGATCCGGAGAGCTTCACCCAGAGCGACGACCAGGCCAAGCAGAAGTTCGCCACCGGCCAGTCGTTCGTGATCAGCGCCAACGCGCAGGAGGTGATCAACAGCTACCGCAAGGGCATCGCCTCGATCCCGGGCGCGAGCGTCGCGAAGATCCCGGTGCCGATCGGCCCGGCCGGCGCGGTCAAGGTGGGCGTGCGCACCGAGAACGGCGTGATGATCTCCTCGAAGGCCCGCAACAGCAAGAACTTCGTCGCGATGATGCAGTTCATCGACTGGCTGTGGTACTCCGACGCCGGCGAGCTGTTCGCCAAGTGGGGCATCGAGGGCACCACGTACACCGGCAGCGTCGAGGACGGGACCTTCAAGCTGGCGCCCGACGTCACCTGGGCCGGCCTCAACCCCAAGGGCACCAAGAACCTCCAGGTCGCGTACGGGTTCTTCAACGGGGTGTTCGCCTACGGCGGCAGCACCAAGCTGCTGGACTCGCAGTTCCCGACGGAGGAGCTGGCGTTCCAGAACGTGATGAACAGCCGCCGCACGCTGCCGCTGCCGCCGCCGCATCCGCTCAGCGCCACCGACCGCGAGCAGGCGACGCTGTGGGAGACCACGCTGCTGGACTACGTCAACCAGCAGACCCTCCAGTTCATCCTCGGCCGCCGGCCGCTGAGCCAGTGGGACCAGTACGTCTCCGAACTCAAGGCCCGCAACGCGCAGCAGTACATCGATATGATCAACAAGGCGTATCAGGACTACAAGCAGAAGCACGGCTGAGCCCGGCGGAAAGTCCGCTCAACCGCCCGCACCGCACCGCACTGAGGAGCACCGTGCCCGACCCGATCGTCGTCCCGGACCAAGCCTCCGGCCGGCTGGCCGATTCCTGGCGGTACTGCGTCGGGACCGGCCGGTTCGACCTCGGCCTGCGCCGCGACTACCAGGACTCGCTCGCGCTGATCCAGCGCGAGATCGGGTTCCGGCGCATCCGCGGGCACGGTCTGCTCAGCGACGGCGCCGGCGTGTATCAGCCCTACGAGTATCAGGGTTCGAAATCGGCGCGGTACTCGTTCACGTACGTCGACCAGGTGATCGACGCCTACCTCGGCCTGGGCATCGCGCCGTTCGTGGAACTGGGCTTCATGCCGGCCGCCCTGGCCTCCGGTGAGCACAGCGTGTTCTGGTGGCGCGGCAACGTGACGCCGCCGAGCGACCACCGCGAGTGGGCCGCGCTGGTGCGCGCGACGGTGGCGCACCTGGTCGACCGGTACGGGCTCGACCAGGTGCGCGGCTGGCCGATCGAGGTGTGGAACGAGCCGAATCTCAAGGACTTCTGGCTGGGCGCCGACCAGGACGCCTACCACCGGCTCTACGAGGTCACCGCGCACGCCGTCAAGGACGTGGACGCATCGCTCAAGGTCGGCGGCCCGGCCCTGTCTCCCGGCGCGGACGAGTGGTTCGAGCCCTTCGCGCGGTTCGTCACGGACCGCGCCGTGCCGGTGGACTTCGTCAGCAGGCACGCATACACCTCGGGTCCCGCGCAGCACGTGCCGTTCGGCGTGTACCAGACGCTGGAGCCGCCGTCCGCGCTGCTGGAGCAGTTCGCCGCGCCGCGCGAGCACCTGCGCGGCACCGCCCTGGCGCAGCTGCCGGTGCACATCACCGAGTTCAACTCCTCCTATCGGCCGGACAACCCGGTGCACGACACGGCGTTCCACGCCGCGTACCTGGCGCCGGTGCTGGCCGCGGGCGGCGAGCTGGTGGATTCCTTCTCGTACTGGACCTTCTGCGACGTGTTCGAGGAGACCGGCGTGCCGACCGCGTTGTTCCACGGCGGGTTCGGCCTGCTGGCGCACCGGCAGATCAAGAAGCCCGCCTTCCACGTCTACGCCTTCATGGCCCGCATGGGCGAGCAGATCCTCGCGCGCGGCCAGGACCACCTGGTCACCCGCGCCGCGGACGGCCGCGTCACGGTGCTCGCCTGGGCGCCCGTGGACGTCACCGGGGCGCACCCCGTGGCGGACCGGCACCGCCTGGCCCTGTCGATCCCGCTGGCGCGATCGGACGCGCGCACGGCCTTCGTACTGCGTTCCTCGGTCGATGAGCAGGACGGGAACGCCTGGCGCGCGTGGTGCGAGATGGGCCGCCCGGCGAGCCCGCGTCCCCGGCAACTGGAGATCCTGCGCGAGGCGGCCGAGCCGTCGCGCAGGCACTGGGCCGCGCCGCTCGCGGCCGGGCGCGTGCATCTCGACCTGACCCTCGCGCGCCACGAGGTGACCTTGGTCGAGATCGCCGCCGTACACGACGAGACCCCGCCGTGGTGGGACGAGCGGCGCCTGACGGGACTGGCAGTCGGCGACCAGGAGGAACGGTGAGATCGAGTTCGGCGGCGGGCGAGCGCGCCGCCGGGATCGCGACCGGGACCGGGACCCGGGCCCGGGCCGGTGTCGGCGGTGTCGGTGTCGGGGGCGGTGTCAGCGGCGGTGCCGGTGCCGGTGTCAGTGCTCGCACCCGGCGGGAGTTCGGCGAGGGGCCGCTCGCGCGCGCTTCCGCGCTGATCTACAGCCTGTTGGTGATCGAACTGCTGCTGCTGGTCACGACGCTGCCGGGCCTGATCCCGCTGGTGCTGCTCGACCGGGACGCGAGCAACGCGCCGCTCGCGGTCGCCTGCGCCCTCCCGCTCGGACCGGCGCTGTCCGCCGCGCTGTTCGCGTTGCGGCAGCACAAGGGCGACCTGACCGACCTGAAGCCCGCGGCGGCGTTCCGGCGCGGATACCGGCTCAACGCCGGGGGAGCGCTGCGCGTGTGGATCCCGTGGCTGGCGCTGATGGCGGTCCTCGCGGTGAACCTCTCGCACCCGAAGGCGGCGGCGGTCCCCGGATGGTGGTCCGCGCTGCTGGTCGCCTTCGCCGCCGTGGCGACCCTGTGGGTGGCCAACGCCCTGGTGATCACCTCGCTGTTCGCCTTCCGCCCGATCGACGTCGCCCGCCTGGCCGCCTACTTCCTCGGCCGCACCAAGAGCGTGACGGTCGGCAACGTCTGCCTGCTGATCTGCGCGGGTACCCTGGTCCGCTACGCCTCGGAGGCGGTGCTCGCCCTGTTCGGCGTGCTGTTCGCCGCGTTCCTGCTGCGCAATGCCCGGGCGATGATCGCCCTGGTCACCGAGGAGTTCACCGCGTGAGCCCGGCGCCCGCCGGCGGGCTGCCCTTCGGCGGGGAAGTCGACAGCGGCCAGCGCATCGTCCTCGATCCGCGCGGTGTCATGGTTCTGCGTCTTCAGAAGAAGATGCGGCGGCAGCGGCAGCGGCAGTGGCTTGCGCCGTTCTCATCCGGGCGGCGTTCCTCGGCACAGCACGCACCGGTGTCGGCGCAGCGCTGATATGAGATCCCGGACTTGCGGTGGAAGTAGGTGTTGATCTGGTCGCGCCACTCCCGCGCGCAGCGCAGTTGCTCGTCGAGCCGGTCGCGCACCCGCGCGAAGAGGTCCCGGTCCACCAGGCCGTCGGCCTCGATCTGCTCCCACGCGAGCCGCATGCGCGCCACGCGCTCGACCCCTGAGAAGTGTGTGTCGTAGATGTGCTGGATGACGGTCGATCCGTTGTGCAGCAGGTGCGTGTACGGCACATGGTGGAAGAACAGCAGCAATTCATCAGGGCACTGATCGAGCGATTCGTATGTGTCCGACCAGGGCTTCGGGTACTGGCCGGTGAAGCCGGTCCCGGTGGCCCGCGTGCGGTCCACGCCCAGGCCGTCGCGGTCCGCGAAGTGGTACGTGCCCCACGAGGTGTATTCGTACCCGTCCACGTCGGGGCCGTAGTGGTGCCCGGGGCGGACCATGAAGCCGACTCCCAGCGGCGCGGTGTACTGCTCGTAGGTCCGCCAGGACTCGTCCATCATCGCGTGCAGCGTGCCGCGCAGGCGTTCGCCGGCCTCGGACTGAGCCGACGAGCAGCCCGGGAACGTCAGCGTGATCCATTCGTCGAGCACCGCGATCGGGTCGAGCCGCGGATCCCAGGCGAGCCGGCCGAAGGCGTACAGGTTCGCCTGCGCAAGGGGATGGCCGGTCCAGAACCGGTCGGCCCCGGCGTTGGACACCGCGACCAGGGCGCCGCCCGACGCCGCGGCGACCTCGGCGACCGTGCGCCCGTCCGGTCCCCACGGCCGGAACCCGAGCACCTCGCTCCACAGCGGACCCAGGTAGCACACGTGCCACTGCTGCCCGGTGTACTCCTGCGTCGCCTGGAACTCCACCGCGAGACGGGTGGCGGGCATCGCCGCCAGCACCGGCGAGACCGGTTCCCGGGCCTGGAAGTCCATCGGGCCGTACTTGGCCTGGAGTACCGCGTTCTGCCGGAACAGCCCGTCCAGCGGGGTGAAATGGTCGTAGGCCGCGCGGGCGCGGTCGGTCGACCGGTCGCGCCAGTCCTGCCGGTGGTCGTAGACGAAGGCGCGCCAGTGCACGGTGCCACCGAACGGCGCCAGCGCCTCGGCCAGCAGGTTCGCTCCCTCGGCGTGGCTGCGCCCGTACCCGAACGGTCCAGGTTGCCCCTCGGAGTCGGCCTTGACCACGTAGCCGCCGAAATCAGGGATCGAGGCGTATACCCGCCGCGTCGTCTCGGCCCACCAGGAGCGCACCGCCTCGTCCAGCGGATCCGCGGTCGGCAGGCCGCCGAGCGCCACCGGCGAGGCGAAGTTCACCGAAAGGTGCACGCGGATCCCGTACGGGCGCAACAGGTCCGCTATCGCGGCGACATCGCCGAGCCGATCGGTGAGCAGCCGGGTCTCGGTCGCGTGCACGTTGACGTTGTTCACCGCGACGGCGTTGATCCCGCACGCGGCCAGCAGCCGGGCGTACGCGCGCACGCGGTCGTGGTCGCCGCGCGCGACGCCGTCCCGCCAGAAGATCGACCCGCCCGAGTAGCCGCGTTCCACCTGGCGCGTCACCGGATGCACATCGACGTTGTCCCAGTGATCGAGCATCCGCTCGCGCAGTGCCGGCTCGTGGCGCTGCGCGGCGAAAGCGTCCGCGAAGGCCGCCTCGCCGAGCCGCACCACATGGAAGAACCCGTACAGCAGCCCGGCCGGCTCGTCGGCGAGCACCACGGTGACACCGCCGCGGCGAGCCAGCGCGTAACCCTCGGCGCCGAGCGTGCCGTCCCGCTCGATCCCTGCCGCCGCCCAGGACGGCGCGGCGGCGCGGCCGAGCGCGAGGATCAGGTCGAAGGCTCCGTCGCCCGGGGTGCCGTCTCCGGATCCGCCGTCGCCCGGGACGCTGTCCGCGGGAGCGCGGTCTCCGTGTGCCTGATGCCGCACGCTGCCGCCATGCCTCTCGCAGGCCGCTTCCGCCTCGCGGACAACCGTCTCGACGAGCGTGCCGCCGCCGCGTACCAGTACCCGGCGCGCGCCGAGCGCCCGAAAACTTTCGGAAGGCAGCCAGGCGTCGTGCACCTCGTCGGCTGGATCGGAAGTGGTCACCGGTTTCCCCAGGAGTGCGCCCGGGCCGTCATGTCGGCCGTTCAAACGGTGAATCTACCCGATCATGACGGCAGGTCCACCCCCCGTCGATCTTTGGAAACTTTCGCCAGGTTGCCGAGAGAAGACGCAGCGGGGCCGGCGTAGATCGGCGGGCGGCCGGGCGCGGCCGGCGGGCAGGTCACCCGCATCCCGACCGTGACATCAACAGCGCATGCTCCTCCGGGCGCAGCCGGGCGGACGGGCCGCCGGCGCCGGCGCCGGCCCGGATTCCGTTGCGGGCGCCCATGCCTGTGTGCACACTGCGCCTATCGCCAATCAGGGCAGCGGACGTGACGCTGTGTTAGCGCTAACAAACGCGCGCCGCGGTCGCACCCGCCCGGCCCGCAACACCAACGACCGAACTCAACGAAGAGGATCGCGTATGCGCACACGTAGACAGTGGCTGGCCGCGGCCGCTCTGGTTCCGGCGCTGGCCGTCGCCACGTTGACCGCGGGCGCCGCGATGCGCGCGAACGTCGCCCTGGCCGAGTCCAACGGCGGCGTGCGGGTCATGCCGCTGGGTGACTCGATCACCGACGGCAACCAGACCCCGGGCGGCTACCGCATCGGCCTCTGGCAGCGGTTCGTCTCGGCCGGGTACAAGGTCGACTTCGTCGGGTCGCTGTTCAACGGCCCGTCCACGCTCGGCGATCACGACCACGAGGGCCACTCCGGCTGGCGTATCGACCAGATCGACGCGA
>NZ_JAGSXH010000063.1 GCF_018283645.1 Actinocrinis puniceicyclus
GACTTGTGCGTGGTCGACACATGGCCGGCGCCGGAGCCGCCCGCGCCGTTCGCGTTGGTGGTGGTGTAGCTGCCGCCCGAGGTGTAGCCGCGCTTGCCGCATACGGGCCAGGCGCCGATGCCCTGCCCGGCGAGCACCTTCTCGGCGATCGCGATCTGCTGGGTGCGCGAAGCCTGGTTGGCGTAGTGCGCGTAAGAGCCGCCGCCGTAGGCGAGCCAGGTCGACTCGGTGAACTGCAGACCGCCGTAGAAGCCGTTGCCGGTGTTGATCGCCCAGTTGCCGCCGGACTCGCACTGCGCGACGGCGTCCCAGTTGACCGAGGACGCGTGTGCCGCGCCCGCGGCGACCAGCGGAATCGTGATACCGGCGCCCGCGGCCGCCGCGGTGGCGACCAGACGGCGGGCATAAGAGGTCTTGCGATGGCGCCCAGCGGCCTGAGCCTGCTCGGACACGTTGGAGGCACGACGAATGGCCATGGAAAAGCGTTTCCTCTCCCACGCCTGCGAAGTGAGCTGTCGGATTCGGGCCGAAGAGTTGGTGGCCCTACCGCGAAGCGCGCGGATTCACCCCGAGCCGGACTGCATATTCGAACGCTCCCCGCGGGAGTCGCCCTGTGTCCGGCGGAAAAAGTGGTTCCTCCGCTCCTGCCCGTCAGGTCTGGGTGCGGCGTGGACGGTGGGCAGGATTCGGCGTGCCGGCCACGGTGCCCGCGTTGGCGGACGAGTTCGACCGTAGGCAGGCCGCGCTTCGAAACTCAACTTCAGGCCTCTGTGGGGCATCTCACATGAACTATCGGTCATTGATTCACGACTTTCCGTTGAGCGGTAAGGGTTTCATTCGCACTGTCCGCACTGGTTCCAGTGCTCTGAGTCATATCCATGGCGCATCGTGACGGCCGAGTCACCGCTTTCCCGACGCGGCTTCGCGCCGGGTGCCGACCGTCCGCCAGCCGTTCGGGTGATGCGTTGACCGTGCCGGATCGCCCCTCGCGGCCTAAGGTGTGAGAAAAAGATCCGGCATATAACCGCAAACCGCGCGATCTTCCCGGCGCGGCGCGAAGTTTGGAGCGTGGTCATGTCCCCCGTCGCCGCTCCCCGGTCCACCACCGCAGCGCCGATCGCCCCCTTCTTCGGCCCCGACTACGGCGCGTTGGTGCGCACGGACCCGCAGATCGCCGGCGTGCTGCTGGACGAGCTGGAGCGGCAGCGCGGCACGCTGCAGCTGGTCGCCAGCGAGAACCCCACGTCGCCCGCGGTGCTGGCCGCGCTCGGTTCGGTGCTTTCCAACAAGTACGCGGAGGGCTACCCGGGGCGCCGCTACTACGGCGGCTGCGCCCAGGTGGACGAGGCCGAGCGTCTTGCCATCGAGCGGGCCCGCGCCCTGTTCGGCGCCGAGCACGCGAACGTCCAGCCGCACACCGGAGCCGCCGCCAACCTCGCCGTGTACGCGGCCCTGCTCACCCCGGGCGACCGCGTACTGGCCATGGCGCTGCAACACGGCGGCCACCTGACTCACGGCGCCCAGGGCAACTTCTCCGGAACCTGGTTCGACACGGTCGGCTACCCGGTCGGCGAACAGACCGAGCTGATCGACTACGACAAGGTGCGCGAGGCTGCCAGGACGCACCGGCCGAAGCTGATCATCTGCGGCGCCACCTCCTACTCGCGGCTGATCGACTACGCCGCGTTCCGCTCGATCGCGGACGAGGTCGGCGCGTACCTGCTCGTCGACGCCGCACACTTCGCCGGTCTCGTGGCCGGGCGCGCCATCCCCTCGCCCGTTCCCTATGCCGACGTGGTCACCTTCACCACGCACAAGACGCTGCGCGGGCCGCGCGGCGGGGCGATCCTGTGCCGGGCCGAACTGGCCTCGGCGATCGACCGGGCGGTCTTCCCGTTCGCACAGGGCGGTCCGTTGATGCACGCCGTCGCCGCGAAGGCGGTGGCGTTCGCGGAAGCCGCGCAGCCGGAGTTCCGCGCTTACGCGGCGCAGATCGTGGCGAACGCGCGTGCGCTGGCCGCGGCTCTCGCGCGAGAGGGCATGAGGCCGGTGTCGGGCGGCACGGACACGCATCTGGCGGTCCTGGATCTGCGCGGCGCGGCCGGCGGCGGGGTGCGCACGGCTGCCGGCGCCAAGGTCACCGGCCGCGAAGCGGAGCTGCGCTGCGAACGGGCCGGCATCATGATCAACCGCAGCTGTGTGCCGTACGACTCGGCCAAGCCGATGGTCACCTCGGGCCTGCGGGTAGGCACCGCTACGGTCACCACGCAAGGCATGCGGGAACCGGAGATGCAACGCATCGCGGCCCTGATCGGCCGGGCGGTGCGGGACGCGGACGGCGCCGGCGCCCCGGCGGTTCAGAAGGATGTCGCCGAGCTGGTGCGCGAGTTCCCGCTGTACGGCTAACAGCAGGCGGCCCGGCCGGGCAACCGGGACGCGCCGCGCGGCGTCTGACTCGACGAGACGGCGTACGCTGATCGCCGACGAGGCGAGAGCGAGCCGAGTCGACGAGTCGATAACCCCGGGAGGATCCCGACCCGGCCGGAAGGCGGCGAGCGAAGCTAGATGCGCGAGTATCTGGTCGTCATGGCGGTCGCCTGGGTGGTCACCTATCTGACCACCGGGCTCGTCCGCGTGGCCGCCATTCGCTTCGGCGCGGCCCCCGAGGTACGCGAGCGGGACGTGCACTCCGTACCCACCCCGCGGCTCGGCGGCGTCGCCATGTACCTGGGCTTCATGGCAGCCCTCGCCTTCGCCGCGCGGATGCCGATGCTGCACGAGCGGGTCTACACCCAATCCCTGGCGATCCCGGGCCTGCTGTGGGGCTCCGGACTGCTGATCGCGCTCGGTGTCGTCGACGACCGCTGGGGCGTGGACGCGCTGGTCAAGCTCGCCGGACAGATCTTCGCCGCCTCCGTGATGGTGCTCAGCGGCGTGCAGATCAACTGGCTGCCGATTCCCGGCTACGGCACCGTCGGGCTCGACCCGACCACCGCGGCCGTGCTGTCCATCCTGGTCGTCGTCGTCATGATCAACGCGGTCAACTTCGTCGACGGGCTCGACGGGCTGGCCGCCGGCATGTGCGCCATCGCGGCGCTCGCGTTCTTCGCCTACGCCTACCGGCTCCAGGTCGGCTACTTCATCACGGCGGCCGCGCCCGCGGTGATGATCGCCGCGATCGTGGCGGGCATGTGCTTCGGCTTCCTGTGCCACAACTGGTCGCCGGCGCGGATCTTCATGGGCGACTCGGGTTCGATGCTGCTGGGCCTGCTGCTTGCCGCGACCACCATCCTGGCCATCGGGCAGGTGGACCCGGACCAGGTCGTGCAGGCGGCGCACTCGCAGACCGCGGCCACGCACAAGAGCCTCGCGGTCTACATCCCGCTGGTGCTGCCTTTCTCCTGCCTGGCGCTGCCGATGATCGACATGGTCATGGCGGTGGTCCGGCGCACGGCAGCCGGGCGCTCGCCCTTCTCGGCGGACAAGCAGCACCTGCACCACCGATTGCTGGAGATCGGCCACTCCAGGCAGCGCGCGGTCGTGATCATGTACCTTTGGGCGGCGCTGATCTCCGCGGCGGTGATCCTGGTGACGGTCACGCCGCAACACCGTCCGCCGATCCTCGTCGCGATGGGCGCGCTCGTGCTCGGCCTTCTGGTCCTTCTGCTGCCGCAGGCGCGCAGGAGAATGGACGCGCGCGCGGACCGGCGCGACGCCCGGCACGCCGCGCGCACCGGCCGGCGGGTCGCTCCCGCCGCGGCGGTGCTCCAGCACGGATCCGGGCCGAGGCCCGGGAAGCTGCCGGATCTGGTGCACAGCGCCGCGGATACCCGCAGGCCGCCGGGGTGAGGCGGCGGTGTGACCGGCCCGTGCGGTCCGGGAGCAAATTCTCCGGTCCGCGCCGCGTGTCACGCGTGATCGAGGCCACCCCCACCGGGTAAAGACGCGCTCTTGTACTTGTGATAGGTTTCACGAGCAAGGAACCGTCCAGGATTCGACCGGAGCCGATGGCTCCTGCCCGTACTTCCCGTGACCCCGAGCCCAGACCGCACGAGCCACCCGGAGCCACACCATGCAGGCCGACGACGTCCGCGCGCTACGGCAGTCCGCCGTGCCGACGGCGGTCGTGGCCGTCGCGTGCGCCGCCGTCGCCGGGGCGGTCGTCGGCGGCAAGGGAGCGCTCGGCGCGGCGCTCGCGCTGCTGATGGTCACGCTGTTCTTCATGATCTCGACGGTCGTGGTCGGCCGCGCGGCGCGGCTGGGCCCGCAGAGCATGATGGTCACCGCGCTGGCGACCTACCTTGTCAAGATCATCGTTCTCGCGGTGGTCACCGCCCAGTTCCGGGACACCACGCTGTTCAACGGCCGTGCCTTCGGGTTCACCGCCATCGCGTGCGTCCTGTGCTGGAGCGGCTTCCAGGTGCGTGCGTGGATGAAGGCGAAGACCTTCTACGTCGAGCCCGGGAAGCTGTGATCCCCGATGACCGCCATGCCTCGACGAGCCGCCGCCCGGATCAGCCACCGCGCGCGTCCCGGCCACTCGTTGCGGCGCCGCCGCGGGGCCGAGCTGTGCCGGGAGCACGCGGGAGCGCGCACCGGGGCGGGCGATGAGCCCGACGACCCGCACACCCGCTGAGCCGCCCGCCGCCGACGAGCCGGCGCTGGCAGAGGCCAGGAAGACCGACGCCACGATGTGGGGCATCCTCGGGCACATGGTCTCCGCCATCGTCGTGTACGGCGGATTCGGCTACCTTCTGGGGCGGTGGACCGGACACCCGATCCTGCTGTTGTTCGGCGTGCTCTTCGGCGTGGCGCTCTCGACCTGGTACACGATCCACTCGGTGAGCCGGATGGCGGACGAGAAGCCCCGGCGCAAGTAGTGTCGTGCCCCCGAACCCCAAGCGGACCGCCGACCGGACCGGTCTCGCGCCAGACCCGCACAGACCCTCCAAACCCAAGTCCCAGTCCCCGGCGACTGCGATGCGCCAAGCCGAAGGAGTGAACCGGTGAGTACCACGGCAACCGCGAGCACGCTGCTCGCCTCCGGCTGCCACCTGGGCTCCGGGTGCGGTTTCCCCGCGCCGTCGCTCGACGACTTCTATTTCAGCCCGATCTTCTCCATCGGCGGGTTCCACTTCACCAAGCCGATGCTGATCGCCCTGCTGTCCGCGGCGATCGTGTGCGTGTTCTTCTACTACGCGTTCCGCCGGCCGAAGCTGGTGCCGCGCGGCGCGCAGAACATCGGAGAGCTCGGATACCTCTTCATCAGGGACCAGCTGGCCCGCCCGATGATCGGCAAGGCCGGGGACCGCTACGTGCCGTTCCTGTTCTCGCTGTTCTTCTTCATCTGGGCGATGAACCTGATGGAGATCATCCCGATCGCGCAGTTCCCCGCGACCTCGAAGATCGCCTTCCCGGCCTCGTGCGTGATCATGACGTACCTCACCTACTGGTATCAGGCGATCAAACAGCAGGGCTTCTTCGGCTTCCTGCGCAAGGTGATCCCCACCGGCGTGCCGGTCTGGGTCATGGTCATCCTGATCCCGGTCGAGTGGCTGCGGGTCCTGGTGATCCAGCCGTTCACCCTGATGGTCCGGCTGTTCGCGAACATGTTCGCCGGTCACATGCTGCTGGCCACCTTCATGATCGCGACCTGGTACCTGACCAGCGCGTCGATCGGCGCGCTGTTCGCGGCCGGATCGGCCGTGATGGTGGTCGTGCTGACCGCCTTCGAGATGCTGATCCAGGCCCTGCAGGCTTACATCTTCACGATCCTGACCGCGCAGTACATCGGCGAGTCCTACAACGCCGGGCACTGAGCTGCACCACGCGTCCGAACAGGACGTCCCCACAAGCCCACCGGTGGAGAGCCGCCGGTTCGACCCGAAGGAAACGCAACCAATGTCCGCGCTTCACATCCTCGCCTCGAGCACTGCTTTCACCGGCAACTCCGGCGCGATCGCGTACGGTCTCGCGGCCATCGGCCCGGGCGTCGGCATCGGCCTGATCTTCGGCCACGGCGTCGAGGCGATGGCCCGCCAGCCCGAGGCGGCCGGCATGATCCGCACGAACATGTTCATCGGCTTCGCGCTGACCGAGGCGCTGGCGCTGCTCGGCATCGTCATGCCGTTCGTCTTCAAGTAAACCGCTCCTCACGGACGACTGCCTTAAGGAGGCAATACCGTGGGACCCCAGGTCACGATTCTGGCCGCCCCCAATCCGGTCATCCCGGACGGCCCTGAGCTGATCCTCGGCATCTTGGCGTTCGCCATCGTGTTCTTCTTCCTGTACCTCAAGGCGCTGCCCGGTATCAGGAAGCTGCTCGAGGAGCGTACCGAGGCGATCGAGGGCGGTCTGCTCAAGGCCGAGGCCGCGCAGGCCGAGGCCGAGCGGATCAAGGCCGACTTCACCGCGCGCCTGGCCGAGTCCCGGCATGAGGCGGCCGAGGTGCGCACCAAGGCCCAGGCCGAGGGCGCCGCGCTGGTGGACAAGGCCCGCGAGGAGGCCAACCGGCAGCGCGAGTCCATCGTCGCCGCCGGGCACGCTCAGCTGGCCGCCGACCGCAACTCCGCGGTCTCCGTGCTCAAGGCCGACCTCGGCAAGCTCGCCGTCGAGCTGGCGGACAAGGTCGTCGGAGAGCGGGCGACCGACGCCGCCCTGCAGGAACGGATCATCGACCGCTTCCTCGACGAGCTGGACGCCCGGCTCGGTGTCCAGGGCGCGGCCGCGGCCGAGCAGGTGAGCTGATGCGCGGCGCGAGTCGGGAATCGCTGCAGCAGGCGCAGGAGGCGCTGGCCGCGCTCACCGTGGTGCCGGCCACCGACGTCACGAAGCTGTCGGACGACCTGGCCGCCATCGGCGCGGCCCTCGACGGCGACGTGGCGCTGCGCCGGCTGCTGACCGACCCGTCGCGGGACCCGGAGCAGCGCTCGCAGCTGGTGACCACCCTGCTGTCCGGCAAGGCCGGCGACCCGGCCGTGGAACTGGTCGCGGGCGCCGTACGGTTCCGCTGGTCGGCTCCGCGCGACCTGGCCGACGCGATCGACGTGCTGGCCACCGAGGCGGAACTGTCGCTGGCCGAACGGGCCGGCAGCCTCGACGCGGTTGAGGACGACCTGTTCCGCTTCGGCCGGATCCTGGTCGGCGAGCCCGAACTGGCCTCCGCGCTCTCCGAGCGCATCCCGGCCTCCCAGCGCACCGCGCTGGTGGACTCGCTGCTGGCGGGTAAGGCGAACCCGTCGGCGCTGCGACTGATCCACCGGCTGGTGGCCGCTCCGCGCGGCCGCTCCGTGGTCTCCGGGGTCGAGGAGCTCAGCCGGATCGCGGCCGAGCGCAGGTCCCGGGTCACCGCCCTGGTCTCGGCCGCGGTGCCGCTGACCGAGGCGCAGCGCGAGCGGCTGACGGGCATCCTGGCGCGGGCCTACGGCCGGGAGATCCGCCTCAACGTCGAGCTGGACCAGGACCTGATCGGCGGCCTGACCATCCGGATCGGCGACGACATCATCGACGGCTCGGTCGCCGGGCGCCTCGCCGAGGCCGCGCGGCGCGTATCGCAGTAACGCAGGCAGCGGCGACCCGGCGACCCGCCGGCAAGACGTGGCCCTCCGACCGAGGGCGCGCAGTACCGAAATCGCGGGCGAAGGCCCCGAGGAACCTAAGGGAGTAAGGGAAGACTCATGACGGAGCTCACGATCCGTCCCGAGGAGATTCGGGACGCGCTGGAGCGCTTCGTCTCGTCGTACGAGCCTTCGGCCGCGAACGTCGACGAGATCGGTACGGTCACCGAGATCGGCGATGGTATCGCCAAGGTCGAGGGCCTGCCCTCGGCCATGACGAACGAGCTGCTGAAGTTCGAGGACGGGACCCTCGGCATCGCGCTGAACCTCGACGTGCGGGAGATCGGCGTCGTCGTGATGGGCGACTACGCCGAGATCGAGGAGGGGCAGACGGTCCGGCGCACCGGCGAGATCCTGTCCACCCCGGTCGGCGACGGCTTCCTCGGCCGGGTTGTCAACCCGCTCGGCGACCCGATCGACGGCCTCGGCCCGATCGAGGCGGAGTCCCGGCGCGTCCTGGAACTCCAGGCGCCCTCGGTCATGCAGCGCCAGTCGGTCAACGAGCCGCTGCAGACCGGCATCAAGGCCATCGACTCGATGACCCCGATCGGCCGCGGCCAGCGCCAGCTGATCATCGGCGACCGGCAGACCGGCAAGACCGCGGTCTGCATCGACACGATCCTGAACCAGAAGGCGAACTGGGACAGCGGCGACCCGAAGAAGCAGGTGCGCTGCATCTACGTCGCCATCGGCCAGAAGGGCTCCACGATCGCCGCGGTGCGCCAGGCGCTGGAGGACAACGGCGCGCTGGAGTACACCACGATCGTCGCCGCCCCGGCGTCCGACCCGGCCGGCTTCAAGTACCTCGCGCCGTACACCGGTTCCGCGATCGGCCAGCACTGGATGTACGCCGGCAAGCACGTCCTGATCGTGTTCGACGACCTGTCCAAGCAGGCCGAGGCGTACCGCGCGATGTCCCTGCTGCTGCGCCGCCCGCCGGGCCGCGAGGCCTACCCCGGTGACGTGTTCTACTTGCACTCCCGGCTGCTGGAGCGCTGCGCGAAGCTGTCCGACGACATGGGCGCCGGCTCGCTGACCGGACTGCCGATCGTGGAGACCAAGGGCAACGACATCTCCGCGTTCATCCCGACCAACGTCATCTCCATCACCGACGGCCAGTGCTTCCTGGAGACCGACCTGTTCAACTCGGGCGTGCGTCCCGCGGTGAACGTCGGCACCTCGGTCTCCCGGGTCGGCGGCGCGGCGCAGGTCAAGTCGATGCGGCAGGTCTCCGGCTCGCTGCGCGTGGACCTGGCGCAGTTCCGCGACCTGGAGGCGTTCGCGGCCTTCGCCTCCGACCTGGACGACGCATCCAAGGCGCAGCTCGCCCGCGGCCAGCGCATGGTCGAGCTGCTCAAGCAGCCGCAGTACACCCCGTACCCGGTCGAGGACCAGGTGGTCTCGATCTGGTCGGGCACCTCCGGTGAGCTGGACGAGATCCCGGTCGAGGACGTCCGCCGCTTCGAGCGGCAGTTCCTCGACCACCTCAAGTCCGCGCACCCGGAGATCTTGCAGAGCATCGCGGCCACGAACGACAAGCTCTCCGACGACACGATCAACGTGCTGCGCTCCGCGGTCGACGGGTTCAAGAACACCTTCGAGAAGTCCGACGGCACGCTGTTGCGCGGCGGCGACGTGGCCGCCCCGCTCGACCCCTCGCAGGTGGGCCAGGAGACGATCACCCGGCACACGAAGGGCTAGGACGCCTACCGTGACCAGCATGCAGTTCGACGAATCCGGAAGGGAGGGCTGAGGCAGTGGGAGCCCAACTTCGCGACTACCGGCGCCGCATCGCGTCCGTCTCCTCGACGAAGAAGATCACCCGCGCTCAGGAGCTGATCGCCACCGCGCGCATCGTCAAGGCGCAGCAGCGCGTAGCGCAGTCGACCCCGTACGCGCGCGAGATCACCCGCGCCGTCTCCGCGGTCGCCTCGCACTCCAACGCCAAGCACCCGCTGATCGGCGAGCGTCCGCGGCTGCTGCGCGCGGCGATCCTGCTGATCACCGCCGACCGTGGTTTCGCCGGCGCGTACAACACCGGCGCGATCAAGCAGGCCGAGCAGTTGGCCGCCTTGCTCGCCGGCGAGGGCAAGCAGGTCGACCGGTACGTGGTCGGCCGCAAGGGCGCCGCGTACTACCGGTTCCGCGGCGTGCCGATGGCCGGGGAGTGGAGCGGATTCTCCGACAACCCGCAGTACGGCGACGCGGCGGCGATCGGAGACGCGCTGCTCGAGTCCTTCGAGAAGGGCGGCGAGAACGGCGGCGTGGACGAGATCCACGTGGTCTCCACCCTTTTCGTCTCGATGCTCTCGCAGAGCCCGGTGGTGGCGCGTTTCCTGCCGCTGGAGATCGAGGAGACCACCGAGGCCCCGGTCGGCGGGGTCTTCCCGCTCTACGAGTTCGAGCCCTCACCGGCCGAGGTCCTCGACGCGCTGCTGCCGCACTACATCAAGGCGCGGCTGTTCAATGCGCTGCTTCAGTCGGCGGCTTCGGAACACGCGGCGCGGCGACGGGCGATGAAGTCGGCGACGGACAACGCCACCGAGCTCATCAAGCAGTACACCCGGCTGGCCAACGGGGCCCGCCAGGCGGAGATCACCCAGGAGATCAGCGAGATCGTCGGCGGCGCGAACGCACTGGCCGACGCCTCAGCGGAGAGTCAGTAGCCATGAGACAGCGCCGATCAGTACCGAGGGCCGCTGAAACCTTGACGGAGAAGAGATGACGACGACCACGCAGAACACGACCGGCGTCGGCCGCGTTTCGCGGATCATCGGCCCCGTCGTCGACGTGGAGTTCCCCGTCGACGCGATGCCGCAGATCTTCAACGCGCTGACGATCGACTACGACTTCCAGGGCGAGACGCGCACGCTGACCCTCGAGGTCGCCCAGCACGTGGGCGACAACATGGTCCGCGCCATCGCGATGAAGCCGACCGACGGCCTGGTGCGCGGCGCGGAGGTCAAGGACACCGGCGAGGCGATCTCGGTGCCGGTGGGCGACATCACCAAGGGCCACGTGTTCAACGTCACCGGCGATGTGCTCAACCTCAAGGAGGGCGAGCGATTCGAGGTCAAGGAGCGGTGGGGCATCCACCGCAAGGCCCCGAGCTTCGACCAGCTCGACTCGAAGACCGAGATGTTCACCACCGGCATCAAGGTCATCGACCTGCTCACCCCGTACGTCAACGGCGGCAAGATCGGCCTGTTCGGCGGCGCGGGCGTGGGCAAGACCGTGCTGATCCAGGAGCTGATCTACCGGGTCGCGGAGAACTTCGGCGGCGTGTCCGTGTTCGCCGGCGTCGGCGAGCGCACCCGCGAGGGCAACGACCTGATCGCGGAGATGACCGAGACCGGCGTCATCGAGAAGACGGCGCTGGTCTACGGCCAGATGGACGAGCCGCCGGGCACCCGCCTGCGGGTCGCGCTCTCGGCGCTGACCATGGCGGAGTACTTCCGCGACGTGCAGAAGCAGGACGTGCTGCTGTTCATCGACAACATCTTCCGGTTCACCCAGGCCGGCTCCGAGGTCTCCACGCTGCTCGGCCGTATGCCGTCCGCGGTGGGTTACCAGCCGACCCTGGCGGACGAGATGGGTGAACTACAGGAGCGGATCACCAGCACCCGTGGTCACTCGATCACCTCGGTGCAGGCGATCTACGTGCCGGCGGACGACATCACCGACCCGGCGCCGCACACCACCTTCGCCCACCTGGACGCCACGACGGTGCTCAGCCGCCCGATCACCCAGAAGGGCATCTACCCGGCCGTGGACCCGCTGGACTCCACCAGCCGGATCCTCGACCCGCGGTACATCTCGCGGGAGCACTACGAGACCGCCTCGCGGGTCAAGGCGATCCTGCAGAAGTACAAGGACCTCCAGGACATCATCGCGATCCTGGGTGTGGACGAACTGTCCGAGGAGGACAAGATCACCGTGCAGCGCGCGCGGCGGATCGAGCGCTTCCTCTCCCAGAACACCTTCGTGGCGCGCATCTTCACCGGCATCGAGGGCTCGTTCGTGCCGCTGGACGAGACCATCGCGGCCTTCACCGCGATCGCCGACGGCAAGTACGACCACGTGCCGGAGCAGGCGTTCTTCATGTGCGGTGGTCTTGAGGACCTGGAGCGCAAGTACAAGGAACTGACCAAGTAGTCGGTCCTCCCGTCCGGTGGTAGTCGGCCGGCCGGGTGCCGGGGAGGCGTCTTCCCCGACGCCCGGCCGCGACTGCCGCAACAACGAGAGCATCAAGCGAGCAGAGGAGCCGCACCGTGGCTGAACTCGAAGTGGCGCTGGTCGCGGCCGACCGCGAGGTCTGGTCCGGCACGGCGTCCATGGTGATCGCCAAGACGGCCGACGGCGACGTCGGCGTCATGCCCGGCCACCAGCCGATCATGTCGGTGCTCAAGCCCTCGGTGGCCGTGATCAAGACTGTGGTGGACGGCGCGCCGGGCGACGTCCTGCGGGTCGCGCTGCACGGCGGCTTCATCGCCGTGGACGAGAACCGGGTTTCGCTGCTGAGCGAGGCGGCGGAACTGGCGAGTGAGATCGACGTCCCGCGCGCCGAGGAGGCGCTGGCCCGGGCTCGCGCCGGCGAGTTCGACCGCGACTCCGAGGCCGCGGCTGAGCGCGCTGAGCTGCGTCTTCGCGCCACCGGAAGGGCTACTGCGCAGTAGGTGCACGAAACTTCGCTAACGCACGGGATACTACGTACACGAGTGACGTCGGATGGTAGTGAGAGTGCGTAGTACCGGTACTTGGCGACGCGTAGTGTGAGCGCGTAGTCACGTGGAGGACACCGGTGCGAGTGAGCGAGGACAACGGAGAATCGTGCACACAACGGTGAGCGGCCGCGGCGAACGGTGGCGGTGTCGATGATGATCGTCACCGCTCTGCTGGAGTGGCTCGCGGCCGTGGCACTTATGTTGTTGTGTGCCATAGGCACGTTGTTCGCCCGGCGGGTGGTGATCCGCCGCCGCGGCGGCACTTTCGATTGCAGCCTGCGTCTGACCCCGGGGTCGGCGCGGGCTGCGGTGCATTTCGGCGCCCGTGTGCACGACCGCGGTTCTGTGCCCTCGGACGGCGGTGAAGGCGGTGGCGACGCGCACGGGCACCCATCGGCGTCCGAACGTGGCTCACGTACCCCGCTCAGTGCATCGGCCGTGCGTGCAGGCCGAGGCTGGTCGTACGGGATAGCGCAGTATGAGAACGACCGGATCGACTGGTACCGCATCTTCTCCTACGCGTATCGACCCGCCGCGGTGCTCACGCGCCGCGACCTGGAAGTGGTCGGCCGCCGCGACGCGGAGGGCGAGGACGAACTGGCGCTCTTCCCCGGCTGGACGATAGTGGAGTGCACGTTCGGTACGGGCCTGGTGGAGCTGGCGATGGCACCGGACGCGCTGACCGGGTTCCTGTCCTGGCTTGAGGCGGCCCCGCCCGGACAGAACGTCAGCCGGGTGTCCTGAGCGGGCGTGCGGGGGCCGGTTTCGGGGACGGGTCGGTCCGGGGGCGCCGGGACCACCCTGCGACGCGAAACCGGCCGCTCCATCGGTCTGGCCGGGCTCACACCGAGAACCCGACCGGGCCGATGAGAACCCGCCTGAAGCGCAAGAGTTCGCGCGACACGGTGGCCTAGCCGATCGGGTTCCAGCCGTCGCTGCCGGCGAGGTACTTCTGCGGGGTGTAGTTGACCGCTTGAGCGTCCGTCATCTGCGGGCGGTTTCCGTTGACGGTGGCACCGGCACCGGTGTTCTTGTATTCGAAGAATCGCGCGTTCGTCCATGAGTTGCCGCTCATGTTGATCCAGGGTTGCGCCGTGGCGATGGTGGCGCTGAGGCTGGACTCGCGGTACAGCACCTGGGCGGCGGGTCCCCAGGGACGGCCCAGTTGGGTGATGTTGTTCGCGACGCCGGTGACCGTGGACTTGTAGATCAGGAAGCCGTAAGTCTGCGTCGCGGGTGTCCTGGCGGCGGTGACCGGTCCGCCGGCGGTGCGCTTCTCGTAGATGGAGCAGGCGTTGAACACGGCGGTGCCGTCGCCGAAGATGAAGTCGACGGTGCCCTCGATGTAGTTGTTCACGAAGTAGCCGCGGGTTCCGGCGTTGACCAGGAGGGTGTCCTGGTTGCCGAGAAAGCGCACGCCGTTGAACACCGCCTTGTCGGCGCTGATGTTCGCGGCGACGGCCTGGCTGCCCACGCCGTAGTCGTTGGAGATGGTCAGGTTCTTCGCCGTGAAGTCGTGCGCGTCGACGAACACGGTGGCGCTGCCGAAGGTTCCGTAACCGCTGGCGTTGCTGTGATTGTCGACGATCACGGTGCTGCTCGCGGATGTGCCGAGGCCCTGCAGGGTGATGTAGGGCTTGTTGGACGGCACCGTGACGATCTCCCGGTACGTCCCGGGTTTGATGGTGATGGTGACCGGGGTGTTGTTGCCGGCCGGCACGGCGTTGATGGCGGCCTGCACCGTGGTGTACCTGCCGGTGCCGTCGGCGGCGACGGTTGGGATGCCGGTCTGGCTATTGGTCGGTGTGGGGGACGCTGGTGTCGGTGTCGGTGTCGGTGTCGGTGTCGGTGTCGGTGTCGGTGTCGGTGTGGGCGTGGTGCTGCCGCTCGGGGACACGGTGCCGGTGCAGGTCACGCCGTTGAGCGCGAAGCTCGCCGGGATGGGGTTGCTGCCGGTCCAGGAGCCGTTGAAGCCGAAGTCGACGCTGCCGTTGGTGGGGATGGAGGCGTTGTACGAGACGTTCGCGGCGGCGACGTCCGCCCCGGTCTGCGTGACCGTCGCGTTCCAAGCCTGAGTCACCGTCTGGCCCGAGCCGAACGACCAAGTCAGGGTCCAGCCGCTGACCGCGTCGCCGAGATTGGTGACCTTGACGTCGCCACCGAAGCCGCCGGCCCATTGGCTGGTGATCGTGTAGGCGACCTGGCAGCCCGCGGTGGCCGCCTGGGAGGCGAGTGCGGCGCCGGTGATCAGCCCGGCGGGCAGCAGGAGCAGGGCCGCCGCGGCGGCCGCCGGCCGCCACCGGTGTCCTGGCGGACGGCCGCAGGTCGATCGGGCCATGTCGGTTCCTTTCCCGGTGCTGGACGGAAAGTTCCACCCTTTGGCGCGGTGGCCGGCGGGCGCTTCTTGTTCGCGCCGTCCGGCCGCAGGCACCGGCCCGACCATGACTAAGCCCTCTGACCAGCCGCTGAGCGTGGTGTGCGCGGCGGCGGCGGGCTCGCGTACGGTCGGGCGCGCGCTGTCACCCGGACGGAGTGACAGGCACGGAAATAGCACGCGGACACGGCACGCGCACCTGCGCGGGCATGACGGACGCTGAGAAAGACAAGGGCCGTATGGGATTCCCCGCCGCGTCGTGCCCGGGCATGATTGTGTGGTGATCATCAGGGTGGCCTTGCCCGGCGACTGGGCGCAGATCTGGCCGTTCTTCCACGCGATCGTGGCGGCGGGGGAGACCTTCGCCTACCCGCAGGAGCTGACCGCGGACGAGGGCCGCGAGCTGTGGATGCTCTCCCCGCCCCGGCACACGGTCGTCGCCGTCGACGAGGCCGGCGCGGTCGTGGGCACGGCGAACATGTACGCGAACCGGCCAGGCAACGGATCCCACGTCGCCAGCGCGAGCTACATGGTCGATCCGGCCCGCTCGGGGCAGGGGATCGGGCGCGCGTTGGTCGAGTACTCGCTGCGGTGGGCGCGTGCGGGCGGGTTCCGGGGAATGCAGTACAACGCCGTGGTGGCGACGAACGTGCACGCCGTGCGGCTATACGAGTCGCTCGGCTTCCTGATCGTCGGCACGGTGCCAGAGGCGTTCAGGCACCCGACCGAGGGGTATGTCGGGCTGCACATCATGTACTGCCCGTTCTGATTTCGAGCGCGCGCTCAGCCGGCCTCGCCCTGCTCGCGCGTCGCGCCGGGCTGCCAGAGCACGTCGCCGACCGTGCCCTGATTCGCGACGCGGGCCAGGATGAACAGCAGGTCCGAGAGGCGATTGAGATACTTCGCCGTCAGGGTGTTCATCGTCTCGCCGTGCGCTTCGAGAGCCGCCCAGGCGGAGCGCTCGGCCCGGCGGGTCACCGTCCGGGCGACGTGCAGAAGCGCGGCGCCCGCGGTGCCGCCGGGCAGAATGAACGAGCGCAGCGCCGGCAGGTCCTCGTTGAACCGGTCGCAGTCGCGCTCCAGCCGGTCGATCTCAGGCTGCTCGACGCGCAGCGGCACGAACTTCGGATCCTGCACGACCGGATTGCACAGGTCCGCGCCGACGTCGAACAGTTCGTTCTGCACCCGCGTGAGCACCGCGGCGATCGGTTCCGGCAGGCCGCCGAGGGCGATGGCGACACCGATCGCCGAGTTCGCCTCGTCCACATCCGCGTAGGCGATCAAACGCGGGTCGTTCTTCGTGGTCTCACTCATGTCGCCGAGGCGGGTCGTGCCGTCGTCGCCGGTGCGGGTGTAGATCCGGGTCAGGTTCACCATAATCGGCAGCGTACCCGGCGCGCCGCGCGGCGTGGCCGACCGGAGGCGCCCGCGATTCGGGGCGGCACATCGAGCGAACGAGCGAGCCGGGTAGGCTGCCTGTGCGTCGGTTACCACCGAGTAACGGCGCCGGCGGCGCGTATGTCACCAACGTCCGTGTCCCGGCGCCGGACGAGCATTTTTCGACGGACACACAGTCTACGAAGCGAAGAGGGAGCGTGGCAGAGTGGCCAAGCAGCTCGCCGTGATCGGAGCGGGCCTCATGGGGTCCGGGATCGCCCAGGTGTCGGCGGTGGCCGGGTATGACGTCGTGCTGCGCGACGTGACCCCGGAAGCGCTCGCGCGCGGCGTCGCCGGGATCGAGGCCTCGCTGGGCAGGTTCGCCGCGAAGGGCAGGATCTCCCGGGACGACGCGGACGCCGCGCTCGGCCGGATCACCACCACCACGGACCTCGGCGCGGCCGGCGACGCGGACATCGTGGTCGAGGCGGTGTTCGAGGAGATCGAGGTCAAGCACGCGGTGTTCCGCGAACTGGACAAGATCTGCAAGGACGGCGCGATCCTCGGCACGAACACCTCCGCGCTGCCGATCACCCAGGTCGCGGCGGTGACCGAACGGCCCGAGTCGGTCGTCGGCACGCACTTCTTCTCCCCGGTGCCGATGATGGCGCTGTGCGAGCTGGTCCGCGGTTATAAGACCTCTGACGGCACGCTCGCGACCGCGCGCGCCTTCGCCGAGTCGGTCGGCAAGACCTGCGTTGTGGTCAATCGGGACGTGGCCGGCTTCGTCACCACGCGACTGATCACAGCGCTGATCGTGGAGGCCGCGCGCCTGGTCGAAACCGGAGTCGCCAGCGCCGAGGACGTCGACCTGGCGTGCAAGCTCGGCTTCGGCCACGCCATGGGCCCGCTGGCCACCGCCGACCTGACCGGGGTGGACATCATCCGCAACGCGGCGCGCAACATCTTCAACGAGACGCACGAGGCGAAGTTCGCCGCCCCGGAACTGCTGAACCGGATGGTCACGGCCGGCGCGCTGGGCCGCAAGAGCGGCAGGGGCTTCTACGACTACGAGGGCTGACGCCCTGCGGGGTGGTGCGCCGGTGACCGCGTCTCGCGCTCACCGGCGCACCCTCGTTCAGCCTCGGGCCGCCGCGTCGAGCGCCTCACCGCGCAGGGTGCGCTGCGTCCCGTCGCGCTGCTCCAGCAGCAGGCGGCGCAGCGGCGCGGGCACGCGCGTCGGATCCTGCGCGAGGGCCGTGTCCACCGCGTCGACGATCCGCTGCTCCACGATCAGCGACGGATACAGCCCGTTGACCAGAAGCTGCGCCATGTGCGGGGTGCGCGTCGCCCACAGGTCCGCGACCTTCGCGAAGTACTTGTCCGCGTAAGGCGCCAGCAGGTCGCGCTGATCGGCCTGACGGAAGCCGAGGACGACCGCCATCAGCGTCTCGTTCGGCAGCTCGTCCGAGTCCACCATCGAGGCCCACGCCGCGGCCTTCGCCTCCACCGTCGGAATCGCCGCGCGCGCCGAGGCGGCGTGCCGCTTGCCCGCCGCCGTCGGGTCGCGCTCCTCCTCCGCCGTGATCTGGCCCTCCGGCGCCCGGCCGGTCGCCGCCAGCCGGTGCAGAAGCGTCCAGCGCAGCTCCGTGTCCACGACAAGGCCGTCGATCTGCTGCGTCCCGGCCAGCAGCCCGGAGAGCAGGTCCAGATGCTCGGTCGAGCGGGCCACGGCGGCCAGGGCGCGCGCCCACGCGAGCTGGACGTCGCTGCCGGGGTGCGCCGCGAGCAGCTGGGAGTGTGCGAACGCCGCCCACTTCGCCGCGCCCTCCTCGCGCCAGGCCGGGGCAGCGTACAGCTCGATCGCGGCCTTGACCTGCCGCTGGAGCGACTGGAGCACGCCGATGTCGCTCTCGCGCTGCGCACCCGAGATCACCAGCGCCACATAGTCGCGCGCCGGCAGTTCGGCGTTGCGCACCATGTCCCAGGTCGCGACCCAGCTCAGCGCGCGCGGGAGCGACTCGGCGAAATCGCCGATCGACTCGACCAGCGTGGCCACCGAGCGCTCGTCGAACCGGATGCGCGCGTACGACAGATCGTCGTCGTTGAGCAGCACCAGGTCCGGTTGCGCGACGCCGACCAGCTCAGGCACCGCGGTCGACGCGCCGTCCACGTCGAGCTCGATGCGATGCGTGCGCACCAGGCCCTCGGGCTTTCGGTCGTAGAGACCGACGGCGACCCGATGCGGCCGCAGTGTCGGGTAGTCGGCCGGCGCCTCCTGCGTGATCGTGAAGCTCGAATACGCGCCGCTGTCGTCGAGCGTGAACACGGGGCGCAGCGTGTTCGGGCCGGCTGTCTCCAGCCACGACTTCGACCACGCGCCGAGGTCGCGCCCGGACGCCTCCTCCAGCGCGCCGAGCAGGTCCGAAAGCCGGGTGTTGCCCCAGGCGTGCCGGCGGAAGTAGGTGCGCAGACCACTGACGAACGCGTCATCGCCCACGTACGCCACCAGCTGCTTGAGCACCGAGGCGCCCTTGGCGTAGGTGATGCCGTCGAAGTTGACGTAAACGTCCTCCAGATCGCGGATCTCGGCCACGATCGGGTGAGTGGACGGCAACTGGTCCTGCGCGTAGGCCCAGGTCTTCTCGACGTTGGCGAAAGTCGTCCAGGCGCCGGACCAGCGCGTCGCGTGGACCTGGCAGCGCACCGAGGCGTAGGTCGCGAACGACTCGTTCAGCCACAGGTCGTTCCACCACTCCATGGTGACCAGGTCACCGAACCACATGTGCGCCAGCTCGTGCAGGATTGTCTCCGCGCGCCGTTCGTACGCGGCCTCGGTGACCTTCGAGCGGAAGATGTAGTCCTCGCGGAAGGTGACGCAGCCGGCGTTCTCCATGGCGCCCGCGTTGTATTCGGGCACGAACAGCTGGTCGTACTTCGGGAACGGGTAGGGCAGGTCGAACAGCTGCTGGAAGTAGTCGAAGCCCTTCTTGGTCACGTCGAGGATCTCCTCGGCGTCCAGGAACTCGGCCAGCGACTTGCGGGCGGCCACGGCCATCGGCACCGCGGTCCCGTCCGGCCCGGTGTAAGTGTCGCGCACCACGTGGTAGTCGCCCGCGACCAGCGCCGTGATGTACGTGGAGATCCGCTCGGTCGGAGCGAACCGCCACACCGCGCGCCCGTCGCCGAGCGGCTCGGGTCGCGGGGTGGGGGAGTTGGAGAACAGCTCCCAGTCCTGCGGCGCGGTCACCGTGAACCGGAAGGTGGCTTTGAGGTCGGGCTGCTCGAAGTCGGCGAAGACCCGCCGCGCATCCGGCACCTCGAACTGCGTGTAAAGTGACACCCCGCCGTCCACCGGGTCGACGAAGCGGTGCAAGCCCTCGCCGGTGTGGCTGTACGCGCAGGTGGCCCGTACCTTCAGCTCGTTGTCGGTCTCCAGCCCGTCCAGGGCGATGCGAGAGTCGGCGTAAACCGCCGCCGGATCCAGCGCCCGGCCGTTCAGCACGATCTCCTCGACACTCGGGGCGACGAGGTCGGCGAAGGTGGCGGAACCGGGCTGTGCGGAGAACCGCACGACGCTCGTGGACGCGAAGGTATCCGGGCCGGTGGTCAGGTCGAGCTCGACTTCGTAGGACGAGACCGACAGGAGGCGCGCCCGTTCGGCCGCCTCTTCACGGGTGAGATTGGTACCGGGCACTTTGCTGCACGGCTCCTTACACGTAGGTGCTGGTTTGGTGTTCCGATCCTCGCACGCCCGGCCCCGGCCGGTCGCGGTGGAATCGAAGCGGCGCGATAACTGTTCGCAAGGCTAAACGGCCTCAACGCTGTACCCGACGTGTTCCGTTGATTCCGCGTCCCGTGAACGAGGGAGACTGTAGTGACTGAACGTGATGACGCAAGGGCGAGTGCGGACTTCTGGTTCGACCCGTTGTGCCCGTGGGCCTGGATCACCTCCCGGTGGATGCTGGAGGTCGAGAAGGTCAGGCCGGTGGACGTGAGCTGGCACGTCATGTCGCTGGCGTACCTCAACCAGGACCGTGACCTGCCGGAGAACTACCGCAAGCTGATGGACACCGCCTGGGGCCCCGTGCGGGTGTGCATCGCGGCGCAGCAGCAGTTCGGCGACGAGGTGCTGCTGCCGCTGTACAACGCGCTGGGCGAGCGGCGACACCACCAGAAGCAGGAGTTCACCCGCGAGGTGATCCTGGAGGCGCTGCAGGAAGCCGGCCTGCCCGCGTCACTGGCCGACGCGGCCGACTCGGCCGAGTACGACGAGGCGCTGAAGGTCTCGCACCATCAGGGCATGGACCAGGTCGGCTACGAGGTCGGCACCCCGGTGATCTCCGTCAACGGCGTGGCGTTCTTCGGCCCGGTGCTCTCGCCGATCCCGCGCGGCGAGGCGGCGGCCAAGCTGTGGGACGGGGTGTTGCTGGTCGCGGGCACCGACGGGTTCTTCGAGCTCAAGCGCACCCGGACCCGTGATCCGATCTTCGACTGAACGCCTGGGGCCGTCCCGGCGCGGATGCACCGGGACGGCCCCTTCGCGGCGCCGGCGGCCGCCGGCGTCAAAGCAATGAGAGCACTGACTCAACCGACGCGGGTGCCCTCGCGCTCGGGCGCCCGCGGCGCGCTTTCGGCCGCCTCTTGCGCCGCCGCGCCCGCACCCGAGCCGGCAGCCGCGTCGTCGTCGTCCGTCTCGCGCCGCGCCGGGCAGGGCTCGATCCGCAGGATCCGCGCCGCCCACACCGGCATCCACCAGTTCCACCGGCCGAACAGCGAGATCAGCGCGGGCACCAGCAGCGCCCGCACGACGGTGGCGTCCAGCAGGATGCCCGCGCCCAGCGCCGTGGCGAAGATCTTCACGTCCGTGCTCGGCGCCGAACCGAGCGCGGCCATGGCCAGGAACAGGATCAGCGCCGCCGAGGTGACCAGCCGCCCGGTGCGCCCGATCCCGGTCACCACCGCCCGGCGGGTCGAGCCGGTCGCGTCGTACTCCTCGCGCATCCGGGCCAGGATGAAGACCTCGTAGTCCATCGAGAGCCCGTAGAGGAACGCGAAGACCATCAGCGGGATCCAGCCGGTGATCGCGCCGGTGGCCGGGATGCCCCAGATCGCGTTGGAGCCGTGGCCCTTCTGCCAGACCAGCACCAGCACCCCGTAGACCGCGGCGAGCGAGAGCAGGTTGAGCGCCACCGCCTTGAGCGGCAGCACGATCGACCGGAACGCCCGCGCCAGCAGCACGAAGGTGAGCAGCCCGAGCAGGGCGAGCATCAGCGGGAAGGTGCCGTAGACCGCGTGGATCAGGTCGACCTCGACCGCGCCGAGACCCCCGGTCATCGTCCCGGGCACGGCGGCCAGCGCCCCGCGCAGCGCCCGCGTCGTGTTCTCACCGGCCGTGCTGGTGCTCTCCGCGGTCGGCACGGCCAGCACCAGCGAGGAGTCCGGGCGCGTCCAAGCGGCGCCGCTCGGCGTCGCGGTGAAATCGATGCCTGACACGCTCGCCGCGGTGGACGCCACGGTCGCGGTCGAGGCGCTCTTGGGCACGTAGAGCTCGAGCGGGGTCAGCACGCCGGTGGGGATGCCCGCCTGCCGGAGCATGAGCACGCCTTCGTGCGCCGGACCGCTCTGCGCCAGCGAGTCGGAGGAAGGGTCGCCGATCTTCAGGCCGGTGGTGTTGAACGCCAGCACCCCGAGCACGGCCAGAGCGCCGAGCGCCGCGATCCATCGCCGCCGCACCACCAGGTTCGCCCACGCGGTCCAGCTGCGGGAGGCCTTGTCCTCGTGCCGGATGCGGGGCCAGTCCAGGCGCTTGCCGATCCCGGACAGCAGGGCCGGGACCAGCGTGAGCGTCACGCACACGGACACCAGCGGGATGATCATGCCGCCGAAGCCGATCGAGCGCAGGAACGGCACCGGCAGCACGACCAGCGCGAGCAGGCCGAGGGCAACCGTGACGCCGGAGAAGGCGACCGCGCGGCCGGCGGTGCTCATCGCGCGGTGCACCGCGGTGTCGTTGTCGTAGCCGTGTGCCAGTTCCTCGCGCCAGCGGGTGACCAGCAGCAGCGAGTAGTCGATCGCCACGCCGAGCCCGATCAGGCCGACCAGGAACTGCACGATCATCGACACCGAGGTGATCTCGGTGACTGCCAGGATGCCCAGGAACGCGGTCAGCACCGAGACGGCGGCGACCAGCAGCGGCACCAGCGCGAGCAGCGACGCGAAGACGAACAGCAGCACCGCGAGCGCGCCGATGCCGCCGATCATGATCTCGTTGAGGATGCTCAGACCCTTGCCGGACCCCGAGCCGGCGTTCTGCAACTGCTGCTCGCCGGTGATCCGCACCGTCGAGCCGGCCGGCAGCGCGGCGGTCAGCCGCTGCTGCACGGCCGCGGAGATCTGGTCCTGCACCTTACCGGTGGCCATGCCGCCGACGCCGGGGGTGAACACCAGCGCGAAGGTGGTGCGCCGGTCCGAGCCGATGAACTTCGCGTCGCCGGTGTTCGCGTAGTCGGCGATGCGCGTCTGCGGGATGTCCGCCAGCGCCCCGAACGCCGCGCTCACCCGCGAGCCGTCGGCCGGCACGCCCGCCGGCAGCTGCGCAACAGCCACGAGCGGCGCGCCCATGCCGCCGTTGCCGTATTCGGCGGCGATCGCCTGGTTCGCCGTGTAACTCGGCTGGCCGGGCATCGAGAACGTCTTGTCGAGGTGGTTGGACAGCGTGCTGGACGCCGCGATGCCGGCGACGAACGCGACGAGCCACAGGCCGTAGATCCACTTGCGGTGCGCGGTGACAAAGGACGAGAGCCTGTCCATGGCGCCTGATCCCCTCCTACTCCCGTGATCACGCGCCGGCTCTGTACGCGGCGCTTCATCCGAGAGCGAACCAGGACCGCCTGGCGTGGCACTGTGTCCTTGCTGTGAGAGCCCTGTGAGAGCTGGTACGTCGTTTTTCGCAATGTTCTCATCGGCGCCGGCCAGGGAACCCTCGACGGGCAGCGTCACCGTGAACACCGCGCCGCCGCCGGCCGCCGAACGCACCTCGGCCCTGCCGCCGTGCGCCGCCGCCACCGAGGCCACGATGGACAAGCCGAGCCCGGAGCCGCCCGCCGCGTCGCCGCGCTTGCGGGAGGCGTCCGCGCGATAGAAGCGTTCGAACACCCTCGCCTGCTGCTCCGGCGTCAGGCCGGGACCGGTGTCGGCGACCTCGATGACCGCGTCCTGCCCGACCCGGCGCACGCTCACCGACGCCGGCGTCCCCGGCGGCGTATGCGCGCGGACATTCGAGAGCAGATTCGCCAGCAGTTGCCGCAGACGGTCGGCGTCGCCGCAAACCTCCACGCGCTGCGCGGCCGCGTCCACGCCGACGCCGTGCGGTTCGTCCTGTTCCTGCTGCTCGGCGCGCACCGTCACCTCGACCGGCCACTGCGGTCCGGCCGCCTGCGAGTCGCGCGCCGCGTCGCGGGCCAGCGCCCCGAGGTCAACCATGCCGCGGCCCAGCGGCCGGCCCGAGTCCAGCCGCGCCAGCAGCAGCAGCTCGTCGACCAGCACACCCATCCGCGCCGACTCCGACTCGATGCGCCGCATCGCCAGCGCCAGATCCTCCGGCCGCGAGGCCGCCCCGCGCCGGAACAGCTCCGCGTAGCCGCGGATCGAGGCCAGCGGGGTGCGCAACTCGTGCGAGGCGTCCGCGATGAAGCGGCGCAGCCGCTCCTCCGAGGAACGCTGCTCCTGGAAAGCGCGCTCCAGGCGTGCCAGCATCGCGTTCACCGAAGCGCCGACGCGGCCGACCTCGGTCACCACGTCCGAGGGGTCGACCCGCCGGTCGAGCTCGCCCGCGCCGATCGCCACGATCTGGTCGCCCATCCGCTCGAAGGGCTCCAGGTTCCGCTTGATCCGCCGGTTCGCCATCACCCCGACCATGCCGAAGGCCAGCAGCAGGGCGACGAACTCGATCCAGCCCACCGAGCTCATCGTGGTGTTCAGGTCCTGCTGTGAAACTCCGAGAATCAGATAGCCGCGCCCTCCGGGCAGCTGCGAGGCGCGCAGCCGGAACGCGTATCCGGGATGCACACTGCTCCCCGAGTCCGCGCTGAACAGCGTCGCACCATCGTGCTGTGGACCGGAGTGGGGCGGACCGAGCTTCAGCTGCGCGGGCAGTGCGGGCTCGTCGCCTCGCGCCGCCTTGAACACGATCCGGTTGTGCGGGTCGCGCACCTCGATGAAGATCGGCAACAGGCCGGTGTCGGTCATCAGGCGCCAGCTGGACTGCGCGTCCTTGGATGCGTTCAGATCCAGCGACTTCCCGAGCGGCTGCTGTGCGGCGTACTTGTTGAATAGCTGGGCGGTGCCGTTCAGCTGCGTGTCGAGCCGGTCCTGCATGACCGTGTGCACGGCGAAGAACGTGCAGAGGGCCGCCACCGTCAGGCCGAGCGCGAGCCTCGTCAGCAGCGTGTGCAGCAGCCGCTTGCGCAGCGTTCGTGCGCGGTGGACGCGCGGGAGCCGAAGTCTGCACATCGGCTACTCCTTGGGCAGCCGCAGCGAGTATCCGACGCCGCGGACCGTGTGGATCAGCGGCGGCCGCTCGCGGTCCACCTTCTTGCGCAGGTAGGAGATGTACGTCTCGACCACGTTGTCCCCGCCGCCGAAGTCGTACTGCCAGACGTGGTCGAGGATCTGTGCCTTCGACATGACGCGGCCCGCGTTGAGCAGCAGGTAGCGCAGCAGCTTGAACTCGGTCGGGGTCAGGTCGAGCAGCGCCCCCGCGCGCCGCGCCTCGTGCGCGTCCTCGTCCAGGATCAGATCCGCGAACTCCAGGCGCTCGTCCTCCAGCGCCGGGCGGGTGCGGCGCAGCACCGCGCGGATCCGGGCGATCAGCTCGTCCAGGGAGAACGGCTTGGTGACATAGTCGTCGCCGCCGACGGTCAGCCCGGTGATCTTGTCCTCGGTCGCGTCCCGCGCGGTGAGGAACACCACGGGAAGCCTCACGCCCTGCGAGCGCAGCCGTCCGCACACCTCGATCCCGGTGTAATCCGGCAGCATCACGTCGAGGACGGCCAGGTCGGGTGCGAATTGCGCGGCCTTGCCCAGGGCCTCGCGGCCGGTGCCGGCGGTGGCGACCTCGAAGCCCTCGTAGCGCAGCGCGAGGCCGACCAAATCCGTGATCGCCGCCTCGTCGTCGACGACCAGGATCCGGGCTTCCGGTTTGCCGTTCTGGCGCTCGGTCATCGCGTTCAGCCCCCAGGTCTTCGCGCCGCTCCGGCTGTGTGCTGCAGAGCGTATGTAGTTCCACTGTGCCGTACCTGGGGGATTCCTGTGAGCCGCCTGTGCCACCAGGCAAGCGCCGGAGCGCGCGCGATTCCACAGGTTGTCGTGGAACCGGCCACGCGCCCTACGCGGCGTGGGAAACTGTGCCCATGCGTATCTTCCTCGGCTCGGACCACGCCGGCTACGAACTGAAGAACCGCCTGCTCGACCGTCTCAAGGAACTGGGCCACGAACCGGTCGACTGCGGTCCGCACGAATATGTGTCCACCGACGATTACCCGCCGTATGTGATGCGCGCGGCGCAGGGAGCGGCCGACGAGCCCGGCTCGCTCGGGGTCGTGGTCGGCGGCTCCGGAAACGGCGAGGTCATCGCCGCGAACAAGATCCACGGGGTCCGCGCCGCGTTGGTGTGGAGCGAACAGACCGCGACGCTTGCCCGTCAGCACAACGACGCGAACGTGATCAGTGTCGGCGGGCGGATGCACCCGACCGAGGACGCCGTGCGATTCGTCGAACTCTTCATCGACACGCCGTTCAGCGGCGACCCCAGGCACGCTCGGCGCATCGGCATGTTGTCCGAGTACGAGCGCAGCGGAGAATTGCCCGCGCTGCCGCAGTGAGGCCGGCGACCGTGGACCGTAACCCCCGCGAGCGCCGGGTGCGCGTCGGCGCCGTTTTCTTCACCTCCACTTCAGCTGCTTCAGGTACCCACTCGATCGGGTGATGGAAATGACGCCTGGCCATGCCGAGGAGAGTCCGCCTGGTGACGCCGCGCGCATCCGCTCGATAAGGTCACCCGCATGGCGGTGACAGCCTCGGTTGAGCGCGCTACGGAAGACCGGCCGCGCGCCCGGTTGCGTCGCATCGCCGCCTTCGCGTTCTGGCTGCGGCGCACCGCGCTGCAGTCCGAGGCGTTCCTGCTGCCCGCGCTCATAGCGGCGTCGATCTTCGTCGGCGTGATCGCGCATTTCCACACGGTGTGGGCACAGCCGGCGATGGTCACGCTGCCGCTGCTGCTCGGCGGCTTCCTGCTGCGCTTCACCGCACAACTGGTGCTGCTGGTGGTCTCGGCACTGGTGGTCGTGGTGGACGCGCTGACCAGCCATCCGGCCCGGCCGACACCCGGCACGGTGCTGCTGATCGGTGCGACCGCGCTGATCGTGCTCGTGATGTCGCGCGGACGGGTGAGGCTCGGGGTGCGCGGCACCCGCGGCGAGTCCATGCTCTTCGACCTGCGCGAGCGGCTGCAGGCGCAGGGCCGGGTGCCGCAACTGCCCCGGGGCTGGCACCTCGAACTGGCGCTGAAGTCGGCCGGCGGCCAGTCCTTCGCCGGCGACTTCCTCATCGCGGCACGCAGCGACCAGGACGGGGTGGACGGCTGGGCCGCGGATATGCCCGCCGAACAGAGCAAGGGCTGCGGTCGTCTCCAACTCGGCCTGGTCGACGTCTCCGGCAAGGGCCTGCAGGCGGGCACGCGCGCGCTGCTGCTCTCCGGGGCGTTCGGCGGCCTGCTCGGATCGGTCCCGCCCTCGCAGTTCCTCGCCGCGGCCAACCGCTACCTGCTGCGGCAGGGCTGGGAGGAGGGCTTCGCCACCGCGGTGCACCTCGTCATCGACCTCGAAACCGGCGACTACGAGTGCTACAGCGCCGGGCACCCGCCGATCGCGCACCTGGCGGCCGGATCCGGCCGCTGGTCGTTGCGTGAGACCCCGGGCCCGGTGCTCGGTGTGCTGTCAGACGTGGAATACACCCCGACGCGTGGCCGCCTCGAATACGGCGACGGCCTGATGCTGTTCACGGACGGAATGATCGAGCAGCCCGGCCAGGACCTGTCCGTCGGGCTGGACCGGTTGCTCGGTGCGGCGGGCACGTTGCAGACCAAGGGCTTCGGCGGGGGCGCGGCGCGCGTCGTGGACACGGTGGCGCGCAAGACGAACGACGACCGGGCGCTGGTACTGGTGTGGCGCACCCGGCACGGCCTGTAACCGGACGGCCTCGCTTCGGCCCGCGCGGCGCGGCGGCGTTCCGCAGTAGCTCAGCTGACTGGATTTCAGACGACGCGTGTACTGCAAGCACTCAGCGCACTACGCTGAGCATGTCAAGGTTCGTCAACAGCTGAAGAGGTCGTGCCATGATATCCGCGACTGCCAAGCCGTCGCCGAGTCAGGTGCCGGTCGGAGTCGACCCGGACCGGCCGAGTATCGCGCGGGTCTATGACGGGTTCCTCGGCGGCAAGGACAACTACGCGGTCGACCGCGAGGTGATGAAGAAGGTGCTGCAAGCGGTTCCCGAGGCGGCGGACATCGCCCGGGGCAACCGCGGCTTCCTCAACCGCGCCTGCCGCTTCCTGGCCGCGCAGACGGACATCGACCAGTTCCTCGACTGCGGCTCCGGGCTGCCGACCGCCGAGAACACCCACCAGATCGTGCAGCGCGCCAACCGCGACGCGGTCGTCGTGTACGTGGACAACGACCCGGTCGTGCTCGCCCACGGCCGTGCGCTGCTCGAAAGCGACGAACACGCCTACATCATCGAGGCGGACATATTCGAGCCCGCGACGGTGCTGGCCCACGAGACCGTACGGCAGCGGATCGACTTCTCCCGGCCGCTCGCCCTGCTGCACGTCGGCACCCTGCACCATCTTGAGGGCGACAGTGGCGCGATCGTGATGAAGCAGTACATCGACGCGCTCGCCCCGGGCTCCTACGTGGTCTTCAGTCACTTCTACGACCCCGAGACGAGCGAACTGACGCCGGTGGCCAAGCGGATCGAGGACGTGCTGGTGCACGGCCCGATGGGCGCCGGGCGCTTCCGCAGCCGCGACCAGATCGAGGCGATGCTGCCCGGCCTGGAGATCATCAAGCCGAACGCCGTGACGGAGCCCGGCCTGGTCGCCTGCTACCAGTGGTGGCCGGACGGCCCGATGCTCAGGCCACCGAGCCTGGCCGCGCAGTGCATCGCGGGCATCGTCGCCCGCAAGCCCTGACCGCGTAGGCGGCGAAGGCCGCGGTCCACCCGAGCGTGGACCGCAGCCGGTCGGTCAGGACACCGCCTTCAACAGGGCGTTGCACTCGGGTCCGGCCGTCTGGGCGCCGAAGTTGCCGCCGACCGCGAGCGCCGCGACCGCGAAGTCGCCGTGGACCGCGATCGTCCAGCTGTTCGCCGTCTTGCCCTGGACCTCGGCGGTGCCGGTCTTGCCGTAGACGCCGGGCTGCGTGAGCACGCCGGTCAGTGTGCCGTTGGTCACCGCCGCGCGCATGAGCGTCTTGAGATTCTGGTCGGTCGACGCGGGCAGCGGCTTCAACGACAGCTGCGCCGTGCCCGGCGCCAGGATCGGCTGCTTGAACGAACCGTTGGCGATGGTCGCCGCCACCGAGGCCATCACCAGCGGCGAGGTGGTGATCTGGTCCTGCCCGACCAGTTCCTCGGCGAGGCTGTTGGACGAGGTGTCCGGCACGGTGCCGTAGGTCGTCGGCTGGCCGAGGCCGACGTCCCACTTCTGGTTGAGGCCGTAGTAGTCGTGCGCGGTGCCGGCCAGTTCGCTGCGGGTCACCTTGCCCTCGAAGCTGCTGAAGGCGTTGTTGCAGGACTGGGCGAAGTCCCAGAGGAAGGACTCGCCGCCGCCGCCCTCCTGCTCGCTGTTGTGCAGCGTGATGCCGTCGGCGTTGAGGGTCTTCGGGCAGTCCCAGGTCTGGTTCAGGTTGTTGATGATGCCCTTGTTCAACACCAGCGTGGTGGTGATCGTCTTGAACGTGGAGCCGGGCGCGTACCTGCCGACCATCGCGATGTCCAGGCCGTTGGGCGGGTTGTTCGCCACCGCCAGGATGTTGCCGGTGGACGGCTGGATGACCACCATCGAGCTGTTCGGGGCCTGATTGACCGCCTGCTGCGCGGCCGCCTGGACGTTCAGATCGATGGTCGTCTTGACCGCGGCGGTGCTCACCGGGTCGGAGATCTTCGCCACGCTCGAGGCCACCGAGCCGTCCGCGTTCTCCACCTGTACCTTCTGGCCGGGCGTGCCGTCCGTGGCCGGGGCGGACTTCTTCAGGCTGGCGACGATCCCGTTGAGGCTGGGCGCGTTCGAGCCGTTGATCTCCTGGCCGTTGCGGTCCACCACCTTGTCCGCGGTCGCCGGGATCTGGCCCAGGGCCAGCTTCTGGCCCGGCTTGAGGGCGGTGAAGAGCACACTGGGCTGCCACTTGACGAACCAGCGGGTGTAGCCGTTGACGTCCTTGGAGTAGGTGGCCATGCCCGAGTTGTACGACCACGCGCCGGCCGGGGTGCCGACCTGTGCCGCGACGCTGAAGGTCATCCAGCCGGCCGCGCTCGCGGTGCCCGGCATCAGCGACAGGCTGCTGACTTTCAGGTCGTTCTTGTACGCGGTCAGCTGGGCCAGCGCGGTGCCCGGGGCGTCGGTGATGTTCGCGGCGGCCTTGAGGTTGCCGTTCTGCCAGGCGGTCAGGAACGCGGTGCCGGTCTGCGTCGCATCCGAGCCGGCGTCCGAGCCGCTCGGGGAGAAGCCCACGGTCGGCACCGGTTTGGCGCTGATGCCCGGAACGCTGATCCTGCCGGTGAGCGCGAGCGCGGCGATCACCGCGACGATCACCACGGCGACGCCGGCGGTCACCAGCAGTGCGTGGTGGCCGCGGCGCCGTCCGGGACGCCGGCCGTTCGGAGTATCGCCGTACTCGTAGTCGTCGAAATCGTCGTAGTCGCTGTAGGGGCGCGCCGGCAGTATCGGCGCCTGACCGGCGGGTACCTCGTAGTTCGGGGTCCGGCGCGGCCGGTTGCGCGGCGGCTGTGCCTCCTGCGCCGCTTGCGGATGCCAGTCCGCGTCGGCGCCGTAGTCCGGTGATCGGCCCGTCGTGCCGCCGCGCACCGCCATGTCCGACTGGGGTGGCTGTGGCGTTCTCGGTACGTTGGCGCCGGCCCGAGGAATGGCCTGCGTCGGTGCGGCGGCGGCGTAAGGGCGCGGCGGGCTTGCCGCGGACGCGACGGGGATGACCTGCGTACGGTCGTCCGCGCCGGGAATCGACTCACGACCGCCGGGGACAGCACGCGTTGAAGGGTCGGCGGTGTCTTCGGCGGAGTCTCCTGTCTCGGCGGGTTCCGAGCCGGCGGCAGCACGCGGCTGCTCGTCACGCCCGGAGGGCTCGCTCACGGCCTTTGGCATGACCAGTTGGGTGACGTCGTTGTCCGGACCCGGTGTCGCGTTCAGCGCCTGGGTCAGCGCCTCATCCGGCCCGCCCTGGGCGTGGTCCGTGTCACGGTCGGCCTGTCGCTCCGACGGAGCAGCGGATTGCAACTGCGTACTGGTCTCGGGCTGTGCGGTGTCGGGCTGTGCGGTGTCGGGCTGTGCGGTCCCAGAGGTCGCGGAGGTCCCGGACTGCGCGGCCGCCGGCGTCAGGGCCTGCGTCTCGTCCTCCGGCTGTGCCTGAGCCGGAGGCGGCGTCGATTCCGGGTCGGAGCGTGACGGCGGGTCTTCCTGAGCCGCTCGCGAGCCCTCCTCCCGCGCCGCGGGCGGAGAACTGAACCACGAGTCCAGCGCGTCCTCGCGCTCCTGCGGCCCGTTTGCGGCCCGCTGCGGCTTGGTCTCGTCGGTCACTGTCCAGTCCCTCCCGTGCTGGCGCGCCTCGGTCAGCGCACTGCGGAGCATCGCTCCGGTCCGGCGCCGTTCACTTTGGGCACCCTGTTGAAGACGCTTCTCGGACCTTCTGCGTTGCATCCTAATGTGGGCGGTTTCGGCGCCCTTGCCCCGGTTCTCGGCAGGGAAACGCGGGCAGCCGGTGCAATACCCACCTTCGGGTTGTGAAACGCGGGGTGCCCTTACGGATGCGCCGGCATCACAGGTGCGACAGGACGTACCGCTCTTCCGGCCCTGCATAGACGGAGCCGTAGCCCGAGTCCTGCACCACGGTTCCGATCGCTATGTCCAGGTACGGGTCGTAGACCACCAGCCACGCGTTGGGCTTGCCGTCCTTGTTCGCGTCAGTCTCGGCGGTGCCCGTCTTCGCGTAAAGCGGGCCGGTGATGCCGGAGAAGACCCCCGCGGCCGTGCCGTTGAGTACCACCGCGTGCATGAGCGTCTTGAGGTTCGCGTCGATGCCCGAGGGCAGGGCGTTGGCGGTGACCTTCGTGACGCCGCTCACCAGGTAGGGCTGGTGGAAGGACCCGGTACCGACGGTCGCCGCGACCGAGGCCATCGCGAGCGGGGAGGCCACGATCTTGCCTTGGCCGAAGTTCTCCTGCGCCAGCTCCGCGCCGCTTTCGCTGCCCGGCATGCTGAAGTAGCGGTTCGGGCCCAGGCCGATGTCCCACGCCTGGTTCAGGCCGAAGTACGAGGACGCGATGTTCGCCAGCTTCCCGCCCTCAAGCTGCTTGTAGAACTGGGTGAAGGCGTTGTTGCAGGACTGGGCGAAGTCGGTGATGAACGGTGTGCCCGGAGGCTCCGACTCCTCTTTCTTGGTGGTGTCGTCGGTGGCGTTGTGGTAGACGACGCCCTGCACTGTGTATTCGAGCGGGCAAGTCACCGGTGAGTACGGCGTGACGACGCCGTACTTCAGCAACGCAGTGCTGGTGACGATCTTGAAGGTGGAGCCGGGGGCCAGGCCACCGATCAGCGCCGTGTCGCCGCTGCCCGGGGTGTTGGCCACGGCGAGGATCGCGCCTGTGGACGGCCGCAGCACGACCATCGAGCTGCGCGCGCGCATCGACACCGCTTTCTCCGCCAGGGCCTGCACGGTCGGGTCGATCGTGGTCTTGAGCTCGGAGGCGTCCACCGGCTTCTGCAGCGTCGCCAGCGGCGTCTTGCCGACCGCGGCGCCCGAGGCGTCCATCACCTGGACCGCGACTCCGGGGGTGCCGGTGCCGACCGGGGCCTTGCTCTCCAGCGAGACCGCTATGTTCCGGACCGCTGCATCAGAGTACGAAGAGAGCGTCCGGCCCGCGGAGTCGACCACCTTGTTCACGCTGGGCGGCATGGCCACCACGGTCAGCTGCTGTCCGTCGGCCAGGCCGGGCGCGAGTATCGACGGGCTCCAGCGCACCGACCAGCCGTCGGGCTGCTTGTACGCCACAAGGCTGGAGTTGTAGCTCCAGGGCATGGTGCCGTTCTTACCGGTCATGCTCACCGTCGCGGTGGCCGAGAACGGCACAGTGGCCGACGGCCCGTCCGCGGACGCGGCCGCCGCCGTGCTCGCGCCGCTGCCGGACGCGCTCGCCGAGACGCTCGGGGAGGCAGGGGTTGACGCGGCGGCTTGGGCGGGCTGCGGCTTGAGCGTCAGGGAGCTGAGGTTCAGTCCCGACTTGTACGTGTTGAGCGCGGTCATGGCGTCGGTCGGGTCGTCGGTGTACTTGGCCGCGGCCTGCAGGTCGCCGGACTGCCAGGCGCTGAGGAAGGCGGTCGCGGTCTGCTCGGCCGCGGTGGCCGGGTCGGCGCTGGTCGGCTGGAAGCTGGTGTGCGTGGGGGAGGGGGACGAGCCGGCGGCCAGCGCGCCCCCGGTCTTGGCCGGGGACCCGCCACTCGACATCAAGTAGCCGACCAGCGCGATCGCCGCGGCGCCGGCCACCGCGCCGCCCGCGAGCAGCGGCTTGCGGACGCGCCCGGCCCGGCGGTCGTGCGGATGCGGCTCGTACTCGGGGTAGCTGTAGGCCGGCTCCGGTTCGGGCAGCAGCGGCCGCTGCTGGAAGGGGGCCGCCGGACCCGGACCCGGACCCGGACCGCCCGTGCCCGGACCCACGTCACCGGGAGCCTGAGCGCGGCCGGCGCTGCCGTAGCCGGTGCCCTGGCTGGGCTCCGCGGGCCACTGTGGTTGCTGTCCGTACCATTCCGGCCGCTCCTGCTTACGCATCGGCTGCTCTGGCGCCGGCCTCATCGGGGGTATCGCGCCTATCTGCGTGGGCGCGTCGTCCGGAGAGGGAAGCGGTGCGTATGGCCGCGGCGTGAGGGGTGTCTGCCCTGGCACGGGGAAAGGCGCTCCCGCGGGCGGCTTCGGCGCTTGCGCACCCTGCTCGTCACGAAACCAGCCGTCAACCGGCGATCGATCGTCGGACATGCGCGGTGCTTCCCTCCCACTACCGGTTCCCGCCGGGTCCACCCCCGAGAAAGACGCCGACCGCTGTCCAATCGTTGCCGTGTTCCCGAAAACGTGACCGCAGTGTGACGAACGCGAAGCGGCCGCGCGCCCCGCCACCTGCCTGGCAGCGGGGCGCGCGGCCCGTGGAGCGGACGACGGGAATCGAACCCGCGTAGCCAGTTTGGAAGACTGGGGCTCTACCATTGAGCTACGTCCGCAGCGCCGCCCCATCTTGCCACACCGGCGCGGCTCGGGGCATCCGAGTTCCCTGCATCCTGGTCGTGGCCGCCCAACTGGGGGACGTCCCGAGGTATGCGATGCGCCGCGCGCCGTCGAACCGGTACGCTTCCCCTCGTTAAGGCGCGGGGTGTGGCGCAGCTTGGTAGCGCGTCCGCTTTGGGAGCGGAAGGCCGTGGGTTCGAATCCCGCCACCCCGACACATTGACCAGGCTCACCGCGGCCACCCACCATCGGGTGACCGTTGTGGGTCTCAGCCGCTCCTACTCCCGCTGCGTTCCGGGCTGGTGGCGACTCGGTGGCTCGGGCCGGCCGGCGCGGGAGGATCGTTTCCCGGCGTCCGAGGTCCTCCGTTGTTCGCGTGGCCGCGAGCGTTGCCGCGTGGCTGACAAGCGAGCAGGCCGAAGTCGAGCCAGCCACCGCTGACCCACTCTCGGGGTGGCGGCGCCTTGCGCAGTCAGGGCCCGTGCCCACACGCGAGTTCCCGGATCACCGCCGCACAACCGGCCGCGGTCTCGTTCGCAACACCAGTCCGCTGCAGATCGGTCGACTCGCGCGAGAGACTATGGGCACTCTTCGAGAACGGCTCGCGGGGTGGGGCGAAGCGTCCCGTAAGGGGTGCGCCCTGCTGCGGTTGCAGTTCGAATCCCCGGGGCGTTGGCGAGGAGGTTGGTGATGGCGTCTAGCGCGACGTGTACCGCGTCTTGCAGGCCCGACTGGACGTGGAATCGGCTAATCAATCTATTGATATCATCATGCGTGACCGAGACCGCTAGAGTCAGCAGCTCGATACCTACGACGACGTCCAGCTCATCGAGGTCCACCGCGAGCTCTGGCGAGAACTCCACGGTCCGGGCCACATCGTTCTGCATCAGAAGGATGTACGCGGCGTCAGCCGTAGGGTCGATCTCGATCGTGATGGTCGGCTCAGTCATCGGCCCTCCCAGGCTACGCTCTTGATCGTCTTATCGGCGGTCGGACTAGCGTCGGGCACGACCCACACCTTCAGTATGTCCCCGTTCAACCCTGGACCTCTATAGCGAATGCTGGGTTCGGGTGTCGCCAACCTCTCGATGTAGTGCTGAAGTGCATGTTCAATGTCCGCCTGAGACACCCGCCTGTGACGCATACGCTGCCGAGCGTGGAAGGTGTAGGTAAGTCGCATCAGGAGCGGCCCTGCTGCGGGGACTCCTGCTCCTCAACCTCGAACGTGATCGCGTGTTCTTCCTCGCCGTCAATAGCGATCGACCAGCGATAAACCCCGGCCGCAATGAGCGGGACGGTCAGGTTGATCGCCAGTGGCACTCCGATGAGACCAAGATGGGGCTTCGCATCGGGAGGCGTCGGGAGCAGGGACTCCACTCGCAGATGAGGGCCTTCGGGCGGGCGGAACAAGAGAGTCGCTACGCTTTCCGCCTGCCCTTCCGGTACGAGAAGGCGAAGCGCAAGTCCCACGGACTGCTGACTGGGCAGAGTCGGAACCACTACTCGGTCGAACCCGGCGCCGACCACGGTCAGTAAGCCGCCGGCGTCGACGCGCGCGAACTCCGCCAGCAGTGCGTACTGGAGTCGAGCCAAGTTGATCATCCAATCGGTTCAAGTCCGGAAGCTTTAGCACTGCGAGGCGAGTACCTGGCCAGAGCGCATGTCTTCAGGTCGAGACAGCGAGCACCTTACTAAAGATGCTCGCGGGCTCGGCTGCCATACTGATTGGGTCTCAGAGGGCGTTTGGTCTGGTTTTGGGGTCAACCGTCACGATAATTAGACGTCCGTTTTGCCCGATAAGTCGGGTACCAGACAGCGAATCGGCCAAGCGGCGGCGCTCGCAAGGCGCCGGAACACCCTCATACCGGGTTGTCTGTGGGTGTTTCGGCAACGCAGCGAGCGTCGTCGATCGGCCGATTCGCCCCCAAAACCAGACCAAACGTCCTCTCAGCTTGAGATTTGAGGTCGCGGGGATCGACTCCTGGCGGTTGACGGTGTTGTAGCGCATTGCTATAGCCGGGGTGTCATGGCGGTGCGGCGGTGCGTGCCCGGCTTGCCATGAGCGCTATATCCGATTT
>NZ_JAGSXH010000064.1 GCF_018283645.1 Actinocrinis puniceicyclus
GTCAAGCCCCGAGGCGGGCGGCCGCGGCCGCGACACGCTCATCGGTAGCGGTGAGCGCCACCCGGACGTGGTGCTCACCGCCGGGGCCGTAGAACGCGCCAGGAGCCACCAGGATCCCGAGGTCCGCGAGATGCGCGACGGTGTCCCAGCACGGCTGCGGTTGCCCGTCGACGACGCGGGAGGCCCACAGGTACAGGCCGGCCTCGGAATGGTCGATGCGGAAACCCGCGCCTTCCAGCGCCGCGCGCAGTATCAGGCGACGGGATCGGTAACGCTCTTTCTGCTCCGCAGCGTGCTCGTCGTCGTCGAGCGCGGCGGCGGTGGCGGCCTGCACCGGCGCGGGCATCATCATCCCGGCGTGCTTGCGCACCTCCAGCAACTGCGCGACCGCTGCCGGATCCCCGGCCAAGAAGGCGGAGCGGTAGCCCGCCAGGTTCGAACGCTTGGAGAGCGAGTGCACGGCGAGCAACCCGCCGTGTGCGCCGCCGCACACGTCCGGGTGCAGGACTGACACCGGTTCGGTCGCTTCCCAGCCCAGCGAGATGTAGCACTCGTCCGCCACCACGAGCACACCACGGGCCCGAGCCCACGCGACGATCTCGCCCAACGTGCGCGCCGAATGCACCCGGCCGTGCGGGTTGCCGGGCGAGTTGAGCCAGAGCAGCCGCAGTTCCTCCGGGGCCTCGTCGGCGCCGATCCACCGATCGAGCAGCTGCCCGTCGGTGACCGGAACCGGGGACGCGCCGCACAGCAGCGCTCCGATCTCATAGGTCGGATACGCGGGCGCGGGGTACGCGACGGCGGCACCCACCCCGAGCCCGAGCAACGCGGGCAGGCCCGCGACCAGTTCCTTCGAGCCGATCAAGGGCAGCACCGACACCGGATCCACGCTCGCGCCCAGCGCCCGGCGCATCCAGTCGGCCGCCGCGTCGCGCAGCCTCCCGGTACCGTGCGTAGTCGGGTAACCGGGCGCGTCCGCGGCGGCGGCCAGAGCGCGCCGCGCGCTCTGCGGCGTCGGGTCCACGGGTGTACCGACGGAAAGGTCCACCCGCCCGCCGGGATGTGCGTCCGCCATGGCCGCGTACGGCTTGAGGCGATCCCACGGGAACTGTGGCAGGCGGGCGGACACGTTCGTCATCGGTGCTTTTCTTCCGTCGGCGACGGGATTGCTCAGTGAGCCTCTTCCTTGCGCGGGATGGCCTGGATCACCGGGTGGTCCTTGGCGATCAGGCCGAGCTTGGAGGCGCCGCCCGGCGAGCCGAGATCCTCGAAGAACTCGACGTTCGCCTTGTAGAAGTCCTTCCACTGCTCCGGGGTGTCGTCCTCGTAGAAGATCGCCTCGACCGGGCAGACCGGCTCACAGGCACCGCAGTCGACGCACTCGTCCGGGTGGATGTACAGCGAGCGCTCACCTTCGTAGATGCAGTCGACCGGGCACTCCTCGATGCATGCCTTGTCCTTGACATCCACACAGGGCTGCGCGATGACGTAGGTCACGTCCGGGTCCTCCTGGCCTCGGGTCGGGTCGCTGTACCCGACCCCTCGTCAATCGATACGGAACTTCTCGCTGCACAGCCGGGTTCGTGCTGCTCAGCGTTTCGCTGCTGCGTCTGGCAGCCGCGCGGGCAATGAAGCGGCGATGCGCCACCTAGTATCGCGCTTAGCGAGGCTGCAACGCACAAAGGGGCGCTGAAGTGGACGTTACATCACCGGGTGGTACGCCCAGAGTGGGTGCACACGATGTGGGATCACGGGTGGTGCTGCGTTACCGCCTGGATCCGAGTGAACACGGAGCGTTCGGAGAGTCGCTCAGCGATCTGGTCGGTGAACTGCTGGAGTGGACCGGCGGCGCGGGAGGACACGCCACGGTGCGACGGCGCTCCGGCGAGCAGGTGTCGGTGCCGCTCGCGCGGGTCGTGGCCGCGAAGGTCATCCCGTCGCCGCCACGGTCACGTCCGGCGCGCAGCGGGCCGCCGGTCACTTGACGAGGGGCGCGTATCCCGCGGCGCCGAGCCTGCTGACGACCACCTCGGCGTGTTCCGGTCCGCGCGTCTCCAGGGTCACCGCGACCTCGACCTCCGCGACGCCGAGCCCGGCGGAGGTGCGGCCGTGCTCGACGTCCACCACGTTGGCGTCCACCGCGGCCAGTTCGGCCAGCAGCTGGGCCAGCGCGCCGGGCCGGTCGACCAGCCGCAGCCGCAGCGAGAGGAAGCGGCCGGCTGCGGCCAGGCCGTGCCGGATCAGCCGCAACAGAAGCAGCGGATCGACGTTGCCGCCGGACAGGACGGCCACGATCGGCGGTTCGAGACAAGGCTCCCCCGAGCGCTGCCGCGCCGCTTCGAGCAGCGCGGCCACGCCCACCGCGCCGGCCGGCTCGACGACCAGTTTGCTGCGCTCCAGCAGCAGCAGCACCGCCTGGGAGATCGACTCCTCGGAGACGGTCAGCACCTGTGTGCCCAGCGCGCGCACGATGGCGAACGGCACCCGCCCGGGGCGGCCGACCGCTATCCCGTCCGCCATCGTGGACATCGAGGCCAGGGCAAGCGGTTCACCGGCGGCCAGCGAGGCCGGATAAGCGGCGGCGGCCGCGGCCTGCACGCCGACCAGTCGCACGTCCGGGCGCAGCGCGTGCAGAACCGTGCCGATCCCGGCGAGCAGCCCTCCCCCGCCTGTGCTGACGACGACGGTCTTCACCTGGGGGCACTGCTCAAGGATCTCCAGCGCGACGGTGCCCTGCCCGGCGATCACGTCGGGATGGTCGAAGGGATGGATGAACGCCGCGCCGGTCTCGTCCGCGAAGTCGCGCGCGGCGAGCAGCGCCTCGTCGACGCTCGTGCCCGAGAAACGGACCCGCGCGCCGTAGGACTCGGTGGCCGCGACCTTGGGAAGCGGTGCGCCCTCGGGCATGAAGACGGTGGACTCGATGCCGTGCAGGCTCGCGGCGAGTGCGACGCCTTGCGCGTGGTTGCCGGCGCTGGCCGCGACCACGCCGCGGGCTCGTTCCTCCGGCGAGAGGTTGTGGATGCGCACGTATGCCCCGCGCACCTTGAACGATCCGGCGCGCTGAAGGTTCTCGCACTTGAACCAGACCTCGCCGCCGAGTTCTTCGGACAGCGGGCGGGACCATGCCAGCGGGGTCGGGCGCGCGACTCCGCCGAGCAGTTTGCGCGCGGCGAGCACGTCGTCCAGAGTGACTGCGGCGTGCGCCGTGCGGTCGGTGGCCTGCGGTTTCTTACCCGGCGTGGTGTCGCCTTCGACCGCGGGCCGCTCCTTGTGGGTAGCCATGCGGCCCAATCTACGCGGCTTGCGATCGCGCTACGACGGCCCGGCCCCGCCCCCGGAAAACAACTTGCATGGAGCAAGCAACTACGCATATGGTTGCATGGTACAAGTAAGTAACCGTTCGTGAACGCCGACAACCGACCGATTCTCTTTAGCCGCAGAGGTTCTCATGCCGGTCGACACCTTCGAGCAGCCACCGCGCACGCCCGTCGCGCACGGCCCGGCCCCGGCTCAGCGGACCGTGCCCTCGCCGACCACCGAGGACGTGTACGCGCTCACCAACGCGATGCGCGGGCTGATACTCCAGGCGAAGAACAACCACCGGGCGCTGGAGAAGTCCAGCGACCACGGGCGGGTCTCCGTGCTGTTCATCCTCTCCAAGGTCGGCCCGATGCGGGCATCGGCGCTCGCGAAGGACGCCTCGCTCGACCTGTCCACGATCAGCCGCCATCTGCGCACCCTCGAAGAAGAGGGCTACATCGCCAAGACCGCGGATCCGGACGACAAACGGGCGTTCCAGGTGGGACTCACCGAACGGGGACACGACTTCGTGCGGCAGTTCTGGCGCGACCGCGTGAACGCGGTACGGGACGCGCTGTCCGAATGGACGGCGGACGACGTACGTGCGCTGACAAGACTGCTCGACAGATTCGTACGCGACACCGAAGGATGCTCCTGATGAACGCACCCGCGACGGCGGCGGACGGCCGCCCCTTGATGTCGCACCGACAGATCATGGTGGTCTTCAGCGGCCTGATGCTGGGCATGCTGCTGGCCGCGCTCGACCAGACGATCGTGTCCACCGCGCTGTGGACCATCGTGCAGGACCTCGACCCGGTGCACGGCCTGGCCCACCAGTCCTGGGTGGTGACCGCGTACCTGCTCGCCTCGACGGTCGTCACGCCGATCTACGGCAAGCTGGCGGACCTCTACGGTCCCAAGAAGATCTTCATGTTCGCCATCACCCTGTTCCTGGCCGGTTCCGCGGCGTGCGGGATGGCGCAGAACATGGGCGAGCTGATCGCCTTCCGCGCGCTGCAGGGCCTGGGCGGCGGCGGCCTGATGGCGCTGGTGTTCACGATCATCGGCGTCGTGGTGCCGCCCCGCGACCGCGGCAAGTACCAGGGCTACTTCGGCGGCGTGTTCATGCTGGCGATGGTGCTCGGCCCGCTGATCGGCGGCTTCTTCACGGACCGCAGCCACCTGTTCGGGGTGACCGGCTGGCGCTGGATCTTCTACGTCAACCTGCCCATCGGCGTCCTGGCGCTGATCGTCGTCTCGATCGTGCTGCACGTGCGCAGCAGCCAGGTCAAGCACAAGATCGACTACACCGGGGCGGCCCTGGTGGCCTCGGGGGCGTCGGCCCTGCTGCTGGTCACCGTCTGGGGCGGCACGAGCTACGCCTGGGGCTCGGCCACCATCGTCGGCCTGATCGCCGTCGGCGCGGCTCTGCTGATCGCGTTCGTGCTCTGGGAGGCGAAGCTCGCCACCGAGCCGATCCTGCCGATGCACCTGTTCCGCAACTCGATCTTCAGCGTCTCGAACTCGATCGCGCTCGTCCTCGGCATGGCGATGATGGGCTCGCTGATCTACGTCTCGACCTACCTCCAACTGGTGGTCGGCTACAGCCCGACGATGGCGGGCCTGGCGATCCTGCCGATGATGGCCGGCATCATGCCCGCCTCGATCATCGGCGGCCGGGTCATCTCGAAGATCGGCAAGTACAAGGCGTTCCCGATCGCCGGCACCGCGATCGCCGCGTTCGGCATGTTCCTGATGTCCCGGCTGACCGAGACGACCTCGGCCGCGGAGCGCGGGGTGTTCATGTTCGTACTCGGCCTCGGCATGGGCCTGGTGATGCCGGTCCTGACGCTGGCCGTGCAGAACGCGCTTCCGTTCAAGGACATCGGCACCGGGACCTCGGCGAACCTGTTCTTCCGGAACATCGGCGGTTCCTTCGGCACCGCGATCTTCGGCGCGGTCCTGATCAACCGGTTCAGCCACTACGCGGCGACCGAGCTGCCCCGGGGCGGCGGCGTGAGCGGCGGCGGCAGTCCCAACGGCCTGAGCCGCAAGGCGCTGGACGCGCTCAACGCACAGCGCCCGGGGACCGAGGCGGCCATCCTGCACATCTTCGTGCAGGCGATGTCGGTGGTCTTCCTCGTCGCCGCGGCGACGATGCTGGTGGCGTGGGTGCTGAGCCTGTTCCTCAAGCAGGTCACGCTGCGCTCGGCGGGCGTGCCGAGGACCGCGGGAGCAGACACGAGCTCTACTACGAACACTGACACGGGCACTGAGAACGGCACGAGCGCCGACACCGGCACGAGCACTGCCGCGAGCACCGGCGCCGGCCCTGGCGCCGCCCTTGGCACGGACACGAGCAGCACCGGAGACGCCGCGGGCGACGAGGCCGTGGCCACCAGCGGTGCTGCGCCGGTCATGCATTAGCCGAACCCTCTCCCACGCGGGCGCGCCCGGCCGACACTACGCTGGCCCGGTGCGCCCGCGTCGTTTCCGCTTCCAGGCCGTGCTCTTCGCCGCCTGGCTGATCGGGGCTGCGCTGGTGGTGCCGGCTGTCGGGACGAGTCCCGGGCGGGCCGCGCAGCGGGAAGCCACCGGCGGCGACCCGGCGACGCATCACGTCGTCGTCATCGGCATCGACGGCCTGCAGTGGAGCGACGTAACGCGGACCGGCATGCCTCACCTGTTCGATCTGGTCAAGCACGCCGACATCGCCTCGCTCGTGACGCGCGGCGAGTCCGACTACACCTGCCCCGCGGACGGCTGGCTCACGCTGAACAGCGGAACACGCTCGACCGGCGGCACGGTGCTGCGATACCCGCCGGGGACGGATGCCGTGACCGCGCTCATCACGCAGCCACAGCAGTATTGCGCGCCATTGCCCGATGTGCCGCTGTACCCGGGCGCATACGATATTCCGGACTTCTCTTCCTATACAACGCCGAACAACGCCTACAGCTACGTCCCGGTTTTCGGGTCGCTCGAAGCACCGATCACCGCGTCCGGTGGCTGCGTCGCGGCATCCGGAGCAGGCGCGCTGCTCGGCGCCGCTGATGCGCAGGGGCGCGTCGGGGATTACCTGGGCGAACCCGGCGCCCTCTCGCGGGCCGATCTTTCCCAATGTGCCCTCACGCTGGTCGACCTCGGCGGCGTCACCGACGTGCCGCCGACGACAGTGCCCTTACTGCCGCGACCGCCGGTCGACCGCGCGGCCCCCTACGGCGCGCTCGACTCCGCGCTCGGCTCGCTGCTCAGCCGCATTCCCGCCGACGCCACCGTCGTGGTCGCAGGTCTCGACGACTCGACGGACCAGGCGCAACTGCACGCCGTACTCGTCAAGGGGCAGCCGTACGACGGAGAGCACTGGCTCTACGCGCCCTCGACCCGGCACGCCGGCCTGGTCCAGACGCTCGACCTGACCGCCTCGCTGCCGGCCTGGACCGGCCTGGACCCGCGGCAGATCCGGGCCGCGGACCCGAAACCGTTCGTCGGTTCCCAGATCACCGTGCGCGCCAACCGCCCCGCGGACCCGGCCGGCGCGATCGTCACGCAGGTCTGGCTGAACACCGCGAACCAGACCTTCGCGCAGACCAACGGCCGCTTCGTGACCTGGATGGCGCATGCGATCACCGTCCTGGCCTGGGCGGCCGGCCTGATCTTCGCCGCGGTGCGCTGGCTGCCCGAGCGCTACGGCCCCGGCCGGTTCGCGCGCCGCCGCCCGCTGGCGCGCCGCTGGCGCTCGGGCCTGATCGGCGCGCTCGCCGGCTGGGCTACCGTGCTCGGCGCCGTGGCCCCGGCCTCGTTCCTGGCGAATCTGGTGAACTGGTCCGCGACCTTCGCACCCGGCCCCGTGCTGTACGGCGCGACCGCCGGCATCAGCGTTCTGCTTGCGACGGCCGTGCTCGCGGCGTGCCGGCTCTCGCCGTCGCTGCGCCGGCAGCCGCTCGCCCCGGCCGGGCTGCTCGGCCTGCTGACGCTGCTCGTCATCGCCGGCGACGTGGCGACCGGTTCGCGGCTCCAGGCGCAGACCCCGTTCGGATTGTCGTATGTCATCGCCGGGCGCTTCTACGGCATCGGCAACAGCGCCGTCGGCGTGTACTGCGCCGCCGCGATGATCGGGGCCGCCTGGCTCGCCGCACTGCTGCTGCCGCGGCGCGGACCAGGCCAGATCCCGCCGCACGTATGGCCGAACACGCTGCGGGAGGCGGCCGACGGCTGGCTGCGGCGCGCCGTACCCGGACGCCTGGGCTTGACCCGGCTGCCGGAGGCAGCGCGCGGCGAGCGCAGGCGGGCGCTGGCCGTGGTCGGCGCCGTCGCTCTCGCGGCCATCGCGGCCTGCGGATATCCGGGCTGGGGCGCGAAGTTCGGCGGCACCATCGCCATGGTGCCCGGCTTCGTGCTGCTGCTGTTCCTGGTCGCGGGGCTGCGGATCACCTGGCGCAGGGCGCTGGTGGTCGCGCTCAGCGGGATCGTGGTCGTCTCCGGGTTCGCCCTGCTCAACTATCTACAGCCGGCCGCAGAGCGCTCGCACTTCGGCAGTTTCGTCGCCTCGCTGTTCGACGGCACCTGGACCGGCACGATCCACCGCAAGATCGCGACCAACCTGGCCTCGATCCACAACGACTGGTTCAGCCACTACGTGCCGTGGCTGCTGTTCTGGAGCCTGCTGGCGATCGTCGCGCCGCGGCTGATCGGCTCCAGATCGCTGGCGCTGGTCTACGCGCGCGAGCCGTTCGTGCGCTGCGCGTTGTGGCTGGCCCTGATCACCGTCGCGATCGGCTGGTTCGTGGACGACTCCGGCGTCCTGGTGCCGAAGATGGCGCTCTTCCTGGCCGCGCCTCTGGGCGTGCTGAGCGCGGCGCTGACGTTGCGGCCGGACGCGGCCGAGCGCGACGCTCGGCCCGATACGCGTGCCGCGGCCGGCGCCGCGCAGCCGGTGCCCGGACCCGGGCGGGTCGCCGGTCAGTCCCCGGGCGACCAGTAACGCTCCGGGTGCATGATCAGCGCCGCCGCGCCGACCAGCCCGGACTCCTGCCCCAGCGCCGCGGGCACGACCCGCACCGCGCGGGCGAAATCCAGGCCGACGCGCTCGCGCAGCGTCGCCTCAAGCGGGTCGAACAGCAGCGTGCCGGCCTGCGAGAGCCCGCCGCCGATCGCCACCACCTCCAGGTCGCACAGCACGGTCGCCGAGGCGATCGCCAGGCCCAGCGCCCGGCCCGCTCGCGACAGCGCCTTCAACGCGATCGGATGACCGCGTCGCGCGTCGTCGACCAGGTCCCGACCGGTACGCTGCGCCCGCGTGACACCCGGCCGCCAGCCCTGCTCCGCCGCCCAGCCGGTCAGCCGCGGACCGGACGCGACCGCTTCCAGGCAGCCGACCGCCCCGCACGCGCACAGCGGCTCGTCCGAGTGCACGATCACGTGCCCGATGTGCCCGGCGTTCCCGGTGCGGCCGTCGATGAGGCGCCCTTCGACGATCAGGCCGCCGCCGACCCCGGTCGAGACGACCATGCCAAGCATGTCCTCGGTGTTCATCCCCGCGCCGCGCCAATGCTCGGCGACCGCGAGGCAGATCGCGTCGTTGTGCACTCGCACGGGCACGCCCGGGAACGCCGCGGACAGCCGCGCCCGCAGCGGGAAGCCGCGCCATGCCTCGATGTTGAGCGGGGAGACCTCGCCCTGCGGCCACCGCATCGGACCGCCGCAGCCGACTCCCACCCCGGCGAAGTCGGCCGGGTCCGTCTTCAGTTCGCCGACCAGTGCCAGCAGCGTACGGAAGATCATCTCGCCGCCGTCGGTGACGCCCGGACGCGGTGTGGCGGCGCGCAGGTTCTCCAGCACCCTGCCCTCGCCGTCCACCACCCCGACGGCCAGCTTGGTGCCGCCGATGTCGACGGCCAGAACCCGCTGCTCACTCGTTTCCACGCTGGTGCGTCCCATCAGGTTTCGTCACGCGTCGACCGCTGATCCGGATCGTGGCCGACCAGGATCGCCGCTGATCCGGATCGCCGCCGAACTGATCCGCTCGGACCGTACCCAAACGGGGGCCGGATTAGACGATCCTCGCGTCGGGTTCCGCGAACGCGAGCACGGAGGCGGTGTATCCGTGCAGGTGATTGCGGCCGCCCACCGGACCGATCTCACCCGCGCCGAAGAACCCTGACACCGCGTTGGTGCCCAGCCCCGCGCGCACGGCCAGGATGTCGTGCCCGGCGCCGAGCGGCTGCGGGAACAGGTCGGCCGCGCGGCCGTTGCAGGACACCACCAGCGCACCGCCGATCGTGGCGTAACCCGGCCGGCCGCGGCAGGCCTCGAGTACCGCGTCCAGTTCGCGCCCGGCGCTGGCCGCGTCCCGCAGTTGGAAGCGCACGGTGCGCCCCACGCCGATCACGTCGCCGACCGCGATGCCTCCGCGCTCCGGGTCGGTTCCGAGCACGCCGCGGATCAGGAAATCCCCGCTCTCGTGCTGGTCCGCGTACTCGTCCATCGCGACACCCAGGTGCAGCCCGGTGGAGACGGCCAGGCGTTCGGCTGCGTCGAGTTCGTCGAGGATCTCGCGCAGCCTGTCCAGTGCGGGCCGCCCGGCCAGGCCGAGCAGCATGTTGCCCTCGGCGGCGGTCACGGTCATGGTCGGACCGATCGGGCGGCAGCCCTGGCTGACCGCTATCGCGGCGTCGACCGGGCCGCCGAGCATCACGCCCACCGCGCCCTCGTCGTGTGTGGAGCCGCCGCGAATGAGCCGTGCCGAACCGCGCCCGGCCACGCCCGGTACCAGCCCTCCGACGAACGGCAGACCGGGCAGCGCCTCGTTCGACCGCTCGATGAAGCCGTCGGCCGGGAAGCTGTGCGGATCGGCGAGCATCAACACCACCCGGTCGTCCGGCCACGGCTCGGGCAGCCCGCCGACCGTGATCGACTCGCCCTGCCGGTTGGCGTGCAGGTGGAAGGAGCGCACCCGTACCCCCGGCAGCCTGCCCGCCCACACGGATACGGCCGGATCCCCGCCGAGCAGCGGCCCGACCGCGCGCGCGTCGCCCATCACCCCCGGTGTGAGCGCCCCGACGACGGTGCACCGCTCGTTGCCGGTCGCCGCGACCATGGCTTGCACGGATGCGGCGACCCGGTCGGCGTCGTCCGGGTCCGTAACTCCGGCGAACACCGCCACCAGGTCCGGTGGTCCGTCGACGGTGGAAAGCGCGCCGTAGGCGGCCCGCCGCGCGGCGCGCTCCACGTCCGTGTCGACGGCCAGACCTTCACCGAAACGAGACATGCCATCCATGATTCCATCCCCGGCCCCGCCGCGTTACGCCCGGCGACAGACACCGGTCAGCCGGCCGGCCGATGGTGGCGGTGACGAGGCCGCCGGCGCCGCAGCCGCAACGGGATCACGCGTTGAAGCGTCCTTATCCGCGACCGGACGCACTCGGGTGGCTAGGGATCGGCGACGGCCGAAATGAGAAGAGGCGTATGCGCGGCGGGACGCTCGGATCGGCAGGGCGGCGGGGCGCGACCCGCGTGCTTGGCGTGCTCTTCAGCGTGACGGCGCTGTGCGTTTCGGCGGCCTGCTCGACAACGACGGCGCCTGCTGCTGCGGCGGGTTCGCACCGGATCAGCCTTCGGATCGGCCGGGCCAGCGCCACGCCGAGCGCCACGCCGAGCGCTCCGGCGCGGCGGGTCCTGAAGGACTGGCCGCGGCCCTGGTACCGGCACGACGGAACCTGTTCCGCGCCGCCGGTCATAGCGCACCGCGGCGAAGGTGGCACCATCGCGCCGCTGCCGGAGAACACCTCGGCCGCCGAACTGGCCGCGGTTGCTCAGGGTGCTTCGATGCTCAACGCGGACCTGCGCTGGACGCGGGACGACGTACCGGTCGCCATCCACGACCGCCTGCTCGACCGCACCACGACCGGAACCGGCCCGGTGCTGTCCGTGACGGCCGTGCAGTTCACCGCGCTCGGCCTGAAATCCAACGACGGCAGGCGCCGGCTGCCGGGCGATCAGCATCCGCAGACACTCGCTCAACTGCTGGCCGCGGTGAAGCACACCGGCGTGCCGATCGTGCTGCAGATGGAGGCGGATCCGTTCGCGGCGGGCGGATCGGGCCAGGCGTCGATACGCGCGCTCGCCGCAGTCATCGCGGCTTCGGGCTACGGCGGCAAGGTGGTGGTCGGCGGCTGGGCGGCGGATGACGTGGCCGCGTTCTCGGCTGCTGCGCCCGGCGTGATGACCGCGTTCATCCAGGAGACCGGCAACCCCTCGGCGGCGTCCATCACCGCGACGGGCGCGCGCATCATCTACATCGATTTCGCGCGGCTGACGGCGCCTCAGATCGCCGCCTGGCATGCCGGGGGCCTGGCGGTGTGGGCCTGGACGCCGCCGTTCTCCGCGCAGTGGCGGCGGCTGCAGGCGATGGGCGTCGACGCGATCGCGACCAACTGGATACCGGCATACTCCCGCTGGGCACGGCCGTGCCCGCCCGTGCCGTTGTCCTGAGCCGGCCCGCTGCTCTGTGCGTGGGCGATCACGATCCGTGGGCCGGGTTCAGCCCGCCTTGCGGGCGATCCCGAGCACGTGCGGCGCGGACGGACCCGCCAGGGGCGTCGGCGGGAAACGGAAGCGGTCGAGTGCGCGCAGTTCGAGCCCGGACGCGACGACCGCTTCGCCGGTCTGCCGCGCGCAGTGGCAGCCCGCGCCGAGCCGGGGCCAGATCGTCGCGTCGAGTGCCCGCTGTCCGAGCGCGGCGACGCGGTTGAGCGAGCGCACGTGCTCTAGGAAGCGGAACTCCCCGCCCGGGCGCAGCACCCGCTCCACCTCCGCGAGCACCGTCTCTTGCTGCGATACCGAGCACAGCATGAGGGAGGCGACCACCGCGTCGCACGAGGCGTCGGCCAGCGGCAGCCGTTCGGCGACCCCGCCGATCACCTCGATGCGCGTGCCCGGCGGCTGCGCCCCCTGCGCCTCCCGCGCGGCGTGCACGGCCTGCTCGGCGTGCACGGCCTTCCGGGCGCGTTCGCGCATGTTCGGCTCCGGTTCGACGGCGACGAGCCGGGTGACCGCGGCCGGGTAGTGCCGGAAGTTCAGGCCGTTGCCCGGCCCCAGCTCCACGACCTCGCCGTGCAGCCCTTCGAGCAACCGCGCGCGGTACGCGGCCATGCCGCCGCGCTCCATCGACACCGAGACGCGCGAGTAGAACGCGGCGAACCAGGGATGCTCGCGCCGCACGGCTCCCGGTGTCCGCCTCGGCTGCGGTTCCATTACTTCTTCACCCATACCTGATAGGTGATCACACCGTAGGCGGTCCGCTCGGGAATTCTCGCGGCGAGCCGGTAACGGCTGCCCGGCGCGCGCAGAGCGGCCAGCACCGCCTGGTCGATCTGCGGCGTCGTGGTGCCGTCCTCGATCGCGACGAGCTGGAAGTATCCCTGCTGTACCGCGGCCCGGTACGCGCCCGGCCCGCTGATGTACTGGCCCTGTGCGTCCTGGTAGAGGAAGTAGAAGGTGGAGACGAACTGGTTCGGCTCCGCCTCGACGTCGCTGCGCAGGTAGTAGATCGGCACCTCGTCGACCTCGACAAGATAGTGCGCGCCCGGCTTCTGGTACTGCTTGATCGTGGCCACCAGGCGGGTCGCGTCCGGCCAGCCGCGGAACATGATGTGCGACTGCGACATGCCGAAGGCGAAGGCGGTGACCGCGACACCGATGCCCAGCTGCAGCCGGCCGAAGTGGCTGCCGACCAGCCGCACGAGCCCGTACCCGGCCAGCGGCGCGGCGAACAGCAGGCCGAAACCGACGTGTTTCTGCAACGAGACGTCGGTGTGCAGCCGCAGCTGGTTCATCGGGGCGAGCAGGGCGGTGCCCAGCAGCAGCGCCGACAGCGCGGCGCGACCCCACGTACCGAGCCGCAGCCTCGCGTCGGCGTCGGGTCGGAATCGGAAGACGTAGTAGAGGGCCCCGATCAGCGCCGCGACGAAGACCGGCGCGCCCCACTTCGAGATCTCGATGAGCATCGTCTCGGTCGGGGTGCCGCCCTGCGCACGCGAGGTGGTGGTCGACTGGATGCCCTGCACGTACGACGGGCCGGCGAGCTTGAGCGCCCCGTAGGCCATGGACGCGGCCATCACGGTCAGCGACACCGGGCGCACCAGCGCCCAGCGCCAGCCGTGGTACGGCAGAGCACTGATACAGGCGAGGACGATGATGGTGGGCACGAACAGCAGCGAGGCGTACTTGGTGGCGACCGCCAGCAGCATCGGCAGCACGGCCAGCAAGTAGTACGGCCAGCTCGACGGCGCGGAACGCACCGCGATCCACGCGCCGAGCGCCAGGAGGAAGACGGCGGGGGCGTCGTAGGTGGCCAGGCCGCCGATGAAGACCGCCGACGCCGTGGTCGCGAACAGCCCCGCGCCGCACAGCGCCGAGCGCACGCCGAACAGCCGCCGCCCGGTCAGGTAGGCCAGGCAGGTCGCGCCGAGCATGAAGGCCAGGCTCAGCAGCCGCGCCCCGAGCACTCCGCCGAGCTGGTCGGCGACCGAGGCCGCGACCGGGTAGAGCACCGGCGCGCCGGAGAAGTAGGAGGCGAAGTCGTCGATCGGCCGGCCGTTGACCAGATGGGCCAGTTCGAGGTGGCCGGAGTAGAGGTACAGCGCCTCGTCCTCGAACGCGGTGTTCGTGCTGCGCAGGGACAGCAGCGCCTGGATGAAGAGGATCACCAGCAGGATCCCGCGGCGCGGAATGGGAGCGAAGCGCAGGAGCCCGGAGCGCGGCCGGCCGGCCGGCGGCGCGTCCGCGGAGCGCTCCGCCTCGCGCAGTTCGCCGACGTTGATCAGCGCGGTCTCGATCCGGTCGGTGGACCAGTCCGCCGGCCGTATCAGGATTCCGGTCTCCTCGTAGGGGACGGAGTCGCGCCAGGAGTCGTTCCCGCCGGGCCGCTTCGGTGCCGGTGCCGGTGCCGGCATTGGCGGCGCGGGCGCCGCGGCCGCACGATCCGTCTCTCGCCGCGCCGCGGGCTCATCCGGCGCCGCCGGCGTGTCCGGCGTCCTGAGCAGGTCGGGCCGCGCCTGCGCGGCCGCCATCGCGTCGATGTCCGCTTGTGTGGCCGCGGCGGCGCCTTCGACCCGACCGGGTATTCGGATCGGCCCGGCCGGGTACTGCACCTCGTAGTCGGCCTCGTCCGGCTCCGGGTCGGTCAGCCGGTCCAGCGCCTTGTGCGCCCTGAACAACTCGAACAGCAGATCGCGCGCCTCGGCGTCGGATTTCGCGCCGGCCGCCGCGGGCGTCTCCTGCTCGCCGGACGCCGGCGTCGCTGCGCCGTCATTCATCGTGCTGCTCATCGCGTGGCGCTCACCGTGAAGCCGAATTGGGACGAGGTCGCTTCCGATCTGAAGGCGGCCTGCACGGTGGGCCGGTTCTCCAGTCGCCAGTCGCCTTGCCGGTGGAAGTCATACCATACGAAGCCGAGTATGTCCGGATGTGTCTCGACGGCGTTGAACAGGGCGTGCACCGACGAGACCTGGTTGGTTCCGGGCTCCGCGCTGGTCTCGGCGACGATGAACGGCTTGTCCGTGAAGGTGCGGATCTGCAGCAGCGTCGGCAGCAGCAGCGTGCTGTACGCGTGCGGCCCGCCGCTCGACGACCAGTACGCGGTCACGCCGACCCAGTCGACGTACGCGTCACCGGGATACAGGGGCTTGAGTTTCACGTCCGGGACCGGATGGATGTCGTTGGGGTTCCAGATCCAGATCACGTTGGTGGCGCCGTCCTTCACGAACAGGTCATGGACATGCCGCCAGGCGGCGACGAACTGCGCCGGCGTGGTCTGCTTCGTGCCCCACGGGTACCAGTCGCCGTTCATCTCGTGGCCGAAGCTGAGCGCGATCGGGAGGTTCAGCGCGCGCACCGACGCTGCGAACCGGTTGACGTAGTCGTCCGAAGCACCGTCCGCGATCTGCTGAGTCGTGATGTTGAACGGTTCCCACACCTGGAAGTACAGCGCTCCGTAGGACCAGGCGTTCTTGACCGCCTGCACGTCGAGGCCCGAGTTCCAGCCGACGTACTGGCCGAGGATGTTGGGTTTCTTGCCGACCCAGGAGGCGAACTGCTGCACCGGGGCGATCGAGTCGGGGGCGCCCGGCATCTCGACCCCGAGGTACTTGCGCGGGGGGTTGACCAGCGGCCTGACGTCATAGGGCGGCGCGCTGGGAGACGGCTGCGCCGAGGTCCCGGAGCCCGACGCGGTGGCGCCGCCCGCGCCCGCCCCGGGAGAAGGCGTCTTCCACACGGCGGCGTCGTGCACGACGGAACAGCCCGAGAGCGCCCCGGCGGCGAGAGCGAGCGCGAGCAGTGGAGCGACCAGGCGGCGCCGACCCGTCATGCCGCGGCGGACCTCGGCCGGACCAGCACACGCGCGGCCGTCGCCGCGTAGAAGAGGCCCGAGGCGAGCAGCACCATGAAGTTGAACGGATCCATCGTGTACATCCGCCACAGGCACAGGCCGACCCACGCGACGGCGGTTGTCGCCGTCCAGCCGATCATCCCGATCCAGAAGCGCTTGTTGCGCCCCTGCTTCTTCGCCGAGGAACCGGACGGCTGCCATCCCATCCGGTTGTTGCGCAGCACGTCCCAGATCGTGAAGACGTGCGCCCAGCCGTAGACCATCCGGCACGCGTACGCCTCGAGCCGGTACGGCGCCCGGTGCCAGAGCGGGAAGACGACGCCCGCGTAGACCAGCCCGGGCACGACGTAGATGAGATTCGTCAGCTGCAGATCCCGGGGAAGACCGGCCAGCAGCGCGATCGGGATGAGCGGCAGCAGGAAGGTCATCAGAGCGGTGTGCACATAGTAGAAGAACCCGGACAAGTAGCTCAGGCGCACCCGGAACGGCAGCTTCGACTTCCAGAACTTGCGGCTGCCGAGCATGCTCATGTTCCCCGAGCACCAGCGGTACTGCTGGTTGACATACGCGGCGATGTTGTCCGGGCACACGCCGGTGGACAGCGCGATCGGCAGGTACCTCAGCCGCCAGCCGCGCAGGTAGAGGTCGAATCCGGTGTGCACGTCCTCTGAATGTTCTATCAGCGTCATGCCGCCGTTGTCGTCGAGAGCCGCCCGCCGGTACACGGCGCAGGTGCCGACGCAGATGGCGCCGTCGTAGCGGGCGAGCGAGGTCTGCACGGAGCGGTAGAAAAGCTCCTGCACCGCGCCCGCGCCGCGCTCCAGCCAGGTCTGCGAGTCGAGCACCCGGAAGAACTGCGGGGTCTGCACTATCCCGACGCTCGGATCCTGCATGTGCGGCAGGGTCTCGTCGAGCATGTCGGGCCTGGGCGCGAAGTCGGCGTCGAGCAGCAGGATGAACTCGCCGCGCGATATCCGGTAGCCGTAGAGCAGGTTCCCGGCCTTCTTGTACCAGCCGCGGTTGGACCGGCCGGCGTACACGTAGCCGAACTCCTGCGCCATGCGCCGCAGCTGCGGACTGTCCGAATCGTCGAGAATGTACACGTTCACGTCGCCGCGGTAGTGCGCGGCCATCAACGCGACGTGCGTCCACGTGTTGCGAAGAACCTCGACCGGTTCCCCGCAGACGGGCAGCAGCACGTCCACGGACGGGTACGTCTCCGGGTGCCAGTCGCGCACCAGCGCCCTGTGCGCGGCCAGGTCGAAGTCCCGCGTCGCCGCGTTGACGAACACCGAGATCACGAAGTACAGGACGGTGAAGACCAGGAAGGGCAGATACACCCAGAACCACGCCGAAACCTGGATCATGCGCAGCTGGCTGTAGACCAGGAAGCCGAAGCTGAGGACCGAGGCCCACACCAGGAGCATCGCGTTGCGCTTGACGTACGAGTACTTCTCGTGGTCGTCAGGTGGCTGCGGCAGAGACGGATCGAACGCCGGCGGGCGGCTCACGCGCGGAATCCGGCGAGCAGCGGGCGCCGGGGAAGCCTGCGGCAGGCTCTCGATGCGAGCGCCCTCGACGACGTCGGTCACGTTGAGACCCTCCCGGACCACGAGGTCGAACAATACGAGCGCGGCAATGCTATCCCGCCGCGGCGTCGGGGCGACAGCACCGGGAGCCGGCGCGATGCGTGGAAGTTACAGCGGACTTTGAGACCGGAACCGCTTGAAATCAGGGCACACGCCGTGGATACAATCGCCAATCGCCCCGGCCCGCAGCGTAGCGGCCAGAACGCCTGCCCGGCGGGCGGGCCCGTACGTCGTTTCGCAGCTAAGGGGTCGCATGGAAAGCGCCGCGTCCATTCTCGACGGCATGCGCGCGGCGGTCCCCCCGGGACGGGCGAAACTGAGCGAAGCGGACGTCCGAGCGCTCACGCGTCTGACCGAGCGGCTGCGGGCCGTGCGCCCCGACGCGCACGAGGAGTATCACCGCTTCCAGTCCATTCGCGAACGCGGCCTCAACCTGCCGCACGACGCGGTCCGCGGCTGGCTCACCGGCCGTACCGTGCTGGTCACCGGCGGTACCGGCTGCATCGGCTCGATGCTCGTGGAACAACTCGCCGCGCTCGCCCCGGCGAGGCTGGTCGTGGTCAGCCGCGGGACGGTGCAGCCGTGGCGGCTGTTGCCGGGCGCGGAATACCTGCAAGCGGACATCAGGGATCAGCGCCGCATAGCGGAGCTCTTCACCGAGGTGCGCCCCGAGATCGTGTTCCACGTCGCGGCCCAGCGGGAGCCCGGACGCGCCGAGGTCGAGGTGCACCGGACGGTCACCACGAACGTGTTCGGCACCCGCAACATCCTCGACGCCGCGGCGGAACACGGCGTGCGGCACGTCGTGTGCGCCTCGACCGGCAAGGCCCTGCGGCCCTACTCGCCCGACATCTACGCTCAGTCCAAGCGCGTGGCGGAATGGCTGATGGCGCGCGCGGCGGCGCGCGGCGGCCCGCTGATCACCGCGGCCCGCTTCACCCACGTCGTGGACAACTCGATCGTCGCGGACCGGTTGCGCCGCTGGTGCAAGGCCGGAGTGGTCCGCCTGCACAGCGCGCAGATCGACTTCTACGCGCAGTCCGCGCTGGAATCGGCGCAACTGCTGCTCGCCTCCGGGCTGGGCCCGCGCCCCGGCGTGGCGCGGATGCACGCGCTGCGCAACCTGGACTGGCCGGTCAATCTGCTGGACCTGGCCCTCGGCATGCTCACGGAGACCCGCTCCAGGTCACCGATCTACATAGCCGGTTACGAGGACGGCTACGAGCCGGAGGCGTTCCCCGGGCTCTACGACCCGCGCACCGCCGGCGGCCTCAGCCCTCTGATCAACGCGTTCGAGGCCGCGTCCGTCGTGCCGGGCGACTGCGCCGAGACCGACGCCTTCGAGCTGCACGCGCCCGGCGACGACGGCGCGCCACTGCGCGCGCTGGCAGAACTCGAAGACGCCTGTGGCGCGAGCGGAGATCCGTGCGTGCTGCGCGGTCCCTTCGAGCAGCTGTCGCTGGCGCTGCTGCACAGCACCCTGCGGGACGTGCCCAAGCCGGCGCTCGCCCGGTCGATTCAGCTCGCCACCGCGCGCGGCGCGGCGCCCCATCAGGCGCACGATCGGCTCTTGGACGCGCTGCGGCACTGGGCCGGCTGAGCCGCGTCACGCGCAAGCCCCGTGATACGGCGACGGGCGACGGGGTTCAGCCCGTCGCCCGCGGTCGTTCGCCCGTCCGGACCGGCCGATCAGCTTCCCGTCGACAGATAAGGAATCAGCTGGTTGATCTGCGTGGCGAATCCGGCAGGTACCCCGCTGCCGCCCAGCGCCGCGCGCAGTTGGCTGATCCCTTGCTGTACCGAGGTTCTCGACGCGATCTGCTGTTGCAGCGTATTGACCGCCTGGTTCAACGGGCCCTGCGCCCGCTGCGGGATCTGCCCGGCCGCCTCGGCCTGCGAGACGGCCTGCTTGATCTGTTGCAAGGCCTGGCTCGGGCCGGCGGGCGCGGTGGCCAGCGGCTTGACCGAGTAAGCGGGCGTCGGGCTCGCGCCGGCACCCGTCGCGGCCGACGCCGTCGCCGTGGCGCTCGCCGAGGGCAGCGCGCTCGGTGCGGAACCGCCGGCGAGCTGCCCGGCGGATGCGCTGGCAGCGGCGCCGGTCGTCTGTCCGGTCGGGGATTGTCCGGTGCCGGCCCGCGGGCCGCCCGGGCTCGCAGAGGGCGAAGTTCCGCCGCCGCCGCTCAGCGCCCAGGCGATGGCGCCGCCGGCCACCACGACGATGGCGATCGCGACGTAGAGCGCTGATTTCGGGTGGCGGCGCGAGGGTGGGCTGTGCCGTCCGGACGGCGAGGCCGCCGGGGTCAGCGGGGCCGCGGCGAGAGCGGTGGCGAGCGCGCCACCCGATCCGCGCCGGCGTGAACCGCCGCGGCCACCGCCGCTCGAAGCCCGCGCGCCGGCGGCGGCGGCCACACCCGCGGCAGCACCGACACCCGCGCCGACCAGTTCCCGGGCGCTGCCGGCCTCCTCGACCAACTCGGCCGACTCGACCACCTCCGCGCCCTCGACCAACTCGGCCGACTCGACCACCTCCGCGCCCTGGACCACCTCCGCGCCCTGGACCACCTCCGCGGCTTCGGCCCGAGCCTCGCCCTGCGCGAGGAGCACTCCGACTGCCGCGCCCACCGCGGCGGCCTGCGCCGCCTGCGCACCCGCCGCCTGCGCGGCCTCGTCCTCGCGGATACGCAGCGCCGCGGCCAACTGGGCCACGGTGGGCCGCGCGGCCGCCTCGCCGAGCGCCGCCACCAGCAGCGCGGCCAGTTCGGCGCGCAGCCCGTAGGTCGCCACCAGATTGGCCTCGGCCCAGGCGCGCCGCCGCTCGACCAGTTCCAGGGTCAGCAACTGCGGCGCCGCCGCGCTCTCAGGGCTCGAACCCGCGTCGAAGCCGACGCCGAACTCCGCCTCCACCGCATCGACCCCGGCCAGGGCGACGCACGCCAGCCACGCCAGCGCGTACACGTCGGCCGCGGTTGTCAGCTCACTGTCCGAAGCCGCCTCCAGCGCCGCGGCCGCCGCCAGGTCGATCAGCACCGCGCCGCGCTCGGCCAGCAGGAACGAATAAGCGGACAGATGCCCGTGAACCAGCTCGATCTCGTGCAACACCTTGAGCACGTCGGCGATCGCGCCGAGCACCGCGAAGACCTCGGCCTCGGTCAGCGCGCCGCGCAGCAGCACCGTGGCCAGGCTTTCCGCCTCTACCGGCTCCAGCACGACGTAACCGACCCGGCTGACCACCGCGTCGGTGACGACCTCGACCTCGACCGCCTCATCGGCCGCGTCGCCGACCGCCGCATCAACGTTCCGTGTGACATCGACCGCCGCGAGTTCGACCTCGATCTCGCCGAAGTCCAGGATCGCGGGCAGCGCCGGGTGGTTCATCCGGCGCAGCGCCGAGACCACACCCGCCAGATGCTCGCCCGAGGCCACGACGCCCTGCGAGGCAGCCAGCTGAAGCCAGACCTCGGCGCCGCGGCTCTCGTCCAGCGCGAGCCAGTACTCGTATTCGACGCCGGTAAGAGTGCTGTCGGCGACGGCGAAGCGGGTCAGCCGCTCGACCACGCGATAGCGGTCGGCGACGACGGCGCCCTGCCCGATTGCGGATATCCCCACCACGCGCGGCACTGTACACCAGAACACGACGGGAGCCACAGGTCTGGATCCCGCCGTGTTCGGACCGTGATTTTGCAGGTCCGGCCTGGGTTCGGCGGCTCAGCCCAGCGCCTGCGCGAGATCGGCGAGCAGGTCGGCCCGGTCCTCGATGCCCACGGACAGCCGCACCAGGTCCGCCGGGACCTCCAGCGGGGAACCGGCGGCCGCCATGTGCGTCATCCGGCCCGGGTGCTCGATCAGCGACTCGACGCCGCCGAGCGACTCTCCGAGCGTGAACAGCCGTGTGCGGCCGCACAGCTCGACGGCCGCGGACTCACCGTCGGCGTGCCGGAAGGAGACCATGCCGCCGAAGCCGCTCATCTGCTTCGCCGCGATCTCGTGCCCCGGATGCCCGGGCAGACCGGGGTAACGCACCTCGGCCACCTTCGGGTGCGCGACCAGCAGTTGCGCGACGGCCTCCGCGTTCGCGCAGTGCCGGTCCATCCGCACCGCCAGGGTCTTGATACCGCGCAGGGTGAGCCAGGCGTCGAACGGTCCGGCGACCGCGCCCATCGAGTTCTGGTGGAACGCCAGCCGCTCCCCCAGCCCCGCGTCCGCCACGACGAGGGCGCCGCCGACGACGTCCGAGTGCCCGCCGATGTATTTGGTGGTCGAGTGCACCACCACGTCGGCGCCGAGCGCGAGCGGCTGCTGAAGATAGGGCGTGGCGAAGGTGTTGTCCACCACCAGCAGCGCGCCGGCCTCGCGGGCGATCCCGGCCAGCGCGGCGATGTCCGACACGCCGAGCAGCGGATTCGACGGCGTCTCGACCCACACGGCCTTCGTCCGCCCCGGGCGCACCGCGGCGCGCACCGCCTCCGGGTCACCCGGGTCGGCGGCGGTCCAGTCCACGCCCCAGCGCTGGTACACCTTGGCGAACAGCCGGAAGGTTCCGCCGTAAGCGTCGTCGGGGATGACGACGTGGTCGCCCGGTCCGAGCACCGTGCGCAGCAGGCAGTCCTCCGCGGCCAGACCGGAGGCGAAGGCCAGTGCCCGCGTCCCGTTCTCGATCGCGGCCAGGCATTCCTCCAGCGCGGTGCGCGTCGGGTTCGCCGACCGCGAGTACTCGTAGCCGCCGCGCAGCCCGCCGACGCCGTCCTGCTTGTAGGTGGAGACCTGGTAGATCGGTGGCACGATCGCGCCGGTCAGCGGGTCCGGCTCCTGGCCCGCGTGGATGGCGAGCGAGGCGAAGCCCCAGGGTTCCGCGTGCCCGGCATGAGCGGTCCGCTCGTCTCGGGCGGAACGATCAGGACGTTGCGGCTGGTGCCCGTGGTGCTGGTGCTGACGGTCGTGCTCGTGCCCCGTGTCGGGTTTCGACTCAGTCATACCGACAGGCTATGCCGATCCACCGCACCCGTCGCGCGCCGCCCGCGACCCGCCGTCAGTAGTCCCGCCAAGCGCTGTCGGCCTTCAGCCCAGTCAACTGCTTGTCGCGACGCGGGCCGTGTCCGGCGCCGCCCGGCGCGCCAGCCGCCGAGCGCGGCGTTTCGCGATCACCCGCTCGTGCGCCAGGCAGGTCGCGACGAGTATCGCCGCACCGACTGCCGCGATCACCACCAAGGTCACCACCAGCGCGGCCCACTCGCCGGGCAGCGCCCGTTCCAATCCGCCCCGCGCTCCGCGTGTACCGGCCCGTGTCACCGCGTCCGCCGCCGCGATCTCAACCGCGTGGCCGCCGCTCCAGATCATCACGGCTCCTCGACTCGTCTGCTGGAAGCCTCCCGCTACCCCGTCCCCGCCGGAGCATCCCCGCGAGGCGTGCGCGGGGTTCGGAAGCAGCATCCGCGGTGCGCAGTCTCCGGTGTGCGAGGTGCGTGGGCGGTGCGTGGGCGGTGCCTGGAAGCAGTCGAGCCGAGTGCGCACCGGTGGACGGAATCCGTGGGGCGCCGCACGCGTTGACGAAACAGTCGAAGAAGGAGGCCGAAGGCCGTGTTCCGCTTCACCAACCCGTTCAAGGACCGTCTCCCGGGCCCAGGCGAGGCGTTGCCCGGCAGGCAGAGCCGTCCGTTCCGCCTGGCCGGCGCGCACACGGTGCTCGGCACCTCGATCGAGGACCTGCCGCAGGGCCACGAGCAGGCGGTCTTCGGCCTCGGCTGCTTCTGGGGCGCCGAGCGCAAGTTCTGGTGGCACGACGATGTCTACTCCACCGCCGTCGGTTACGCGGGCGGCAGCACACCGCATCCGACGTACGAGGAGGTGTGCTCCGGCTTGACCGGACACGCCGAGGTGGTGCGTGTGGTCTACGACCCGAAGGTCGTGTCTTACGAGTCGCTGCTCAAGCTCTTCTGGGAGTCCCACGACCCGACGCAGGGCAACCGTCAGGGCAACGACGTCGGCACCCAGTACCGGTCGCTGATCCAGTACTTCACGCAGGACCAGCGCAGGGCGGCCGAGGCGAGCCGCGCCGCGTATCAGCAGGTCCTCACCGCCGCCGGGCATGGCGCGATCACGACCGCGATCGAGCCGGCCACCGAGTTCTACTACGCGGAGGACTACCACCAGCAGTACCTGTCGGACGCCAAGAACCCGAACGGCTACTGCGGCCTCGGCGGGATCGGCGTCGAGCTGAGCGACCCCGGCGAGGACGCCTGGGGTTCCTGCCCGACCGGCCTGATCGCCACCGACGGCAGCGTCACCACCGCCGGCTGACCGGGCATCGCGCGGCCGGATCGCCCGCGGTAGGCGGGAAATCGGCCCCTGGCGCGTAAGCTGAGGGCATGGACTCCACCAGCTTTATCATCGCGACCGACACCGGCAGTTACTGGGGCAGATCGTTCGGAAGGGACGGCGCCACGTTCGTGCGGGCCAATGCCTACCAGTACGACTCCGCCGACCTGGCCGCCGCCGAGATCGCCACATTGGTGGCCGCGGGTGACTCCCGTGCCTACCACGTCGAGGCGTCGGCCCCCGCCCGCAGGCGCTACTGACCGCGCGGGGCGCCGCGGCCTCGCCCGCGCCACCTCTCAACCAGGGCCTTGGACCTAATGGGCCGCGGCGTTGAACGCAAACGAGTTCGGGACCGCCGGAGCGAATCCGGCGGTCCCGACTCTCAGCCTCAGATGGGTTCGCCCTGAAGCCGTACCAAAGATCCGCTCAGATCACAGCGGCTGGATGTTGGCAGCCTGCGGACCCTTGGCGCCCTGGGTGACCTCGAAACTGACGGCCTGTCCCTCTTTCAGCTCGCGGTAGCCCTGGGTGGCGATTGCGGAGTAGTGGGCGAACACGTCGGGGCCGCCCCCGTCCTGCTCAATGAACCCGAAGCCCTTCTCCGCGTTGAACCACTTCACAGTGCCAGTTGCCATACTCGTTACTTCTCCTTCATGGAGTGCACGCCCCGGACCTGAAACCTTGCAGGACCGCGCTGCGTTTCCCACTCCATACGTGGACAAGACTAGCCGAACGGCCCGCACGGCGCAGCCCACAGACCGAGTCGAGTCGAAAGATCCCCGGAGCGCACCGCTGAGCCGGCGCGAATCACCAGGTCAGCAGCCCTCCTCGCGACCCAAGGGATCACACTTGCGGAGGCCCGTTCAGCCGAATGGGCGGCAAACCCGGCGACTCCGGCCGGGTGCCTGGTCGCTGGGCGACTGAATCCAGCCACCGCCGCCCGCCGCACACCGTGGCTGCGAGCGTCCCGTGGCCGGCGGTGCCGAGCGACACGCCAGGGCCGTCAAAACGACGCGAGACCGTCAAATGTGCTCGATGAGCGCGTCGAGCGGTCGCGGTACTCGGTCGAGACTGACGGCTTCGGCCATGAGCCGCGCGTAGCGCTGTTTTCCGCCGGAACGTCCCCCCATGAGCCGGCGCAGCTGATGATGCAGGCCGCGATCCCGGAGCGCGGGCTGTAGCTGAAGTCTGCGAAACGAGGCGATCTCGCCCTCGGCCTCGACGATCTGCTCCACCCCGGCGGCGCCGACGGCGCGGATCAACTCGTCCTCGAGGTCCGCCGCGCACATGAAGAAGCCGCGCGCCTCCAACTCGTCGCGAGACAGATCCGTACCGAGGCCGTGGCGCTCCAGGGCACGCTTGAAGTACCGCTCCTCGGCCCTGTCATAAAGCCCGGCGAGCTTGCGATCGAGCCCGCGCGGGCCGTAGCGGTCAAGGTGACGGCCGATGTTCGTCGCGCCGTTCATGGCCACGACCTCGATCCCCTCGGCCGCCAACGCCCTGCCGCGCCGCCGCGCCAGCACCTCGACCGCCAGCCGGTCACTCAGTCCCTCGACGAGAACGACCGCCCGCAGGCCCGCACCCGCGCCGCCCGAGACCAAGTCCTCGCCCGTCTCCATCACCGAGACGATAGCCGCCGGGCCGCCGACGTGACCACGCCGCCGGAAGCCGCGCTCTCGGCGATGGACCGGGTCCGCTCCCGGTCTCGCCGGGAGCGCGCCCGGCGCCATGTGACAACCACTGAAGAATCTCGCCGGAATCTACTTGGCAAGCCGTTTACCCACGGGCAACCGGGAGAGGCGAGTTTCCGCGCGCAGTCTCGCGCTCGGGCTCAGGCTCAGGCCGATCGCCGCCGAGGCACCGGCCGTCGCCGCCAACCCACGAACACAACCTGAATTCAACGGACGCGCTTTCGTACGCCCGTGCCGTTTCCGAACACTCATTTCGGACGTCTCGGCGGGCTCGGCGCAGAAAAACAGGAGGTTCCACGATGAAGGGCGGAACGAGAGTCGCCGCGGGGGTCGCGGTCGGCTACCTGCTGGGGCGCACGAAGAAGATGAAACTCGCGCTGATGGTCGCGGCGGCCGGGGCGACCGGCGGCGTGCCGAGGAACCCGGGCGAGCTGGCCCGGCGCGCGGTCACCGGACTCGGCGCATCCGCGCAGGTCACTGAGCTGATGGACAGCGTGCGCGGGGAACTGGGCACGGCGGTCAAGACGGCCGCGAGCTCGATGGCGACTCGTCGCATCGACTCTCTCACCGACCGCCTCACCGCGGGTCCGCTCGCCGGCGTCCAGGCCACCGCGGCTGGTCAGGGCGGCGAGGAAGAGGAACAGGGCCAGGGCCAGGGACCGGAAGAAGACGAGCAGCAGCGGGAACCCGAGCAGGGCCAGGAAAAGCAGCAGCCGCGCGCCTCTCGTTCGACCGAAGCGGAACCCGGCGCCGACGAGCGCAAGCGTGCGCCGAGCGAACGGGCCGAGGCGCAGCCTGACGAGCCGTATCGCCCGGTCACCCGAGGGCGCCGCGCGGAAGGCGGCCCGCGGCGCACCCGCGAAAGCGAGTCCCATGACGATCAGCCGCGCGCCGCCCGGCGACCGGCTCGCGCGACCGCCGCTGCGGGCAGCGGCGAACGACGCACGCGGAGGTGAGACAGATGGCGACCAAGGAGAAGGAAGTCGCACAGAAGGCCGTCGAGGTGGCCCCCGGCGACCAGTTGCGCCAGTCGGTTCAGCAGCTGGTCGAGACGCTCACGCAGCGGGCGTTGTCCAGCGCCACCGACAGGGTCGGCAGCACGGTGGGCAGGTTGACCGAGGGCGCCGCCGGGAACGGCTCCTCCGCGCTCGCCTCCGCCGGGACCGAGGCCCTCAAGGCCGCGCCTTCGGCGGTGGTCAGCGCGGGCGTGGCGGGAACCAAGTCCAAGCTGAAGGAGGCCGCCGGCGGGCTGAAGGAGACGCTGACCGGCGGCGGCGGGGGCAAGGCCCAGCGCGGCGGGCACGGCAAGCTCACCAACATCGTCGAGTCGATCGAGATCGGCGCGCCGATCGACGTCGTCTACGACCAGTGGACGCGCTTTGGCGACTATCCCTCGTTCATGAAGAAGGTCGAGCACGTCGAGCAGGTCTCGCCGGAGAAGGTCGCCTGGAAGGCGCAGATCTTCTGGTCGCACCGCGGCTGGGAGTCCACGATCCGCGAGCAGGTACCGGACGAGCGGATCATCTGGACCTCGAAGGGTCAGAAGGGCTCGGTCGACGGCGCGGTCACCTTCCACGAACTAGCGCCGGACCTGACCAAGGTCATCGTCGTGCTCGAATACCACCCGCAGGGGTTGTTCGAGCGCACCGGCAATCTGTGGCGGGCACAGGGGCGCCGGGTGCGCCTGGAGCTCAAGCACTTCCAGCGACACGTGATGACGCGCACGTTGCTGCACCCCGACGACGTGGAGGGCTGGCGCGGCGAGATCCACGACGGCAAGGTCACACCCGAACCGGAGCGCGAAGCGGGCGACGAGGGCGAAAACGGAAACGAGGCCCGCGACCAGGACCGGGGTCAAGAGCGCGACCGGGAGGCGCCCGGGGACGAGTACGACGACGAAGAGGGCGAATACGACGCCCGCGACGAGGACGACGAGCCGGACGCCGAGAGCGACGAAGAACCCGAAGACGAAGACGAATCCGAGGACGAGGACGAGGACGAGGCGGAGCCGGCCCCGGCTGCGCGCGGCCGCCGTCCCCGAGCCCGGACGTGAGCCCGGGCGACACGGCGATGAGCCACACGAGAGAGCGACAAGCGAGGAGGCAACGGGCTCAATGACCGTACAACCGTCAGGTGGTGGCGGCGCTCTGAACCGGCCCGACGCGAGCGGACTGGCCGACGTCATCGACACCATTCTCGACAAGGGCCTGGTCATCGACGCGTATGTGCGGGTGGCGCTGGTCGGCATCGAGCTGCTGACGATCGACGCGCGCGTGGTGATCGCGAGCGTCGACACCTATCTGCGGTTCGCCGAGGCGGTCAACCGTCTCGATCTGACCGAGAACCAGCAGAAGGGGCTTCCGGACCTGGTCGGCGACATCAACCAGGGAGCGGCCAAGTCGCGCACGAAGGGCGCTCTCGACGCCGCCGGCGAGAAGCTGGGCAATCTGCTCGACGCCGCGCCGGAGCGGGAAGACGCGCGGCGGGAACGGAGGCGTACCCAATGAGCGAGACCGCGGCCACCGGACAGGCGGCGACCCAGAAGCACCGCACCGGTTACTACATCTACGCGATCGCACCGGCGGACGTGGCGACCACCGCCGAGGCGCGCGGCGTGGGTGATCCGCCGGCCGGCGTCGAGGTGATCGCGCACGACGACATCGCGGCGCTGGTCAGCGAAATCCCGGCGGATCACGCGCTGGGCACGCCGGACGACTTCGCCGCGCACGCCCGGCTCGTCGACGCCGCGGCACAGGAGGTGCCGATACTCCCGCTGCGCTTCGGCGCGGTCCTGCCCGACCGGGAGGCGGTGACCGAGGAGTTGCTCGCCGCCAACCACGACGAGTTCGCGGATGCGTTGCAGCACCTCGACGGCCGCGCGGAGTTCATCGTCAAGGGCCGCTATGACGAGCAGGCGATCCTGCGCGAGGTGCTCGCGGAGAACCGGACGGCAGAGCAGTTGCGCGCGGCGATCGCCGGCGCGCCCGAGGACGCCACGCGCAACGAACGCATCCAGCTCGGCGAGCTGATGACGCAGGCTGTCGCGGCCAAACGCGAGCAGGACACGGCCGCGCTGGTGAAAGCGCTCGCACCGCTCGGTTACGACGGCGTGATACGCGAGCCGACGCACGAGCGTGACGCCGTCTACGTGGCGTACCTCGTGGACACGGACGGCCGGGACCGGTTCCGCGAGACGGTCGAGGACTGGGCCGAGCGCCAACGCGGCCGGATCGACGTGCGCTTGCTCGGGCCGGTCGCGGCGTACGACTTCGTCGGCACCGCCCAGCCGGGGAGCTAGCGATGGGCCTGTTCTCGTGGACGGTCGGCCTACCGCTGGCACCGGTGCGCGCTGTGATCGGCCTCGGCCAGGTGATCCAGCGGCAGGCCGAAACGCAGCAACGCGACCCCGCGGCGGTACGCCGCCGCCTCGAAGAGCTCGACGAAGCGCAGCGCAGCGGGCGGCTCGGCGCCGAGGACGTGCGCCGGGAGCAGTCGGCGGTCACGACCGCGATGCTGCGGCCGGCTCCCGGCCGCGACGCCGAGCGGGAACGCGAAGAAGGCGGCTGACGGCAAAAGAGGCAGCCCGCAGAGAGTGAAGTGACGGGACTATGGCGGAACGAGAAGTGCAGACGCGGGACATCGGGTTGCGCGAGGCGGCTGCCGCGGCGCTCGACGTCATCAGGTCGATGGTCGGCAAGGAGCCGGTCGGTGTCACGTCGCTGGAGCCGACCGACGACGGCTGGCTGGTCGCGGTCGAGGTGCTCGAGCAGGAGAGGGTGCCCAGGACCTCGGACATCCTCGCGCTGTACGAGGTGGAGATCGACCTGGACGGCGAGATCATCTCCTATCGCCGGACCCGGCGCTACCTTCGCGCCGACACCGGTGAGAGCCAGTGGGAGGCGACGCCGTGACGGTGACCGGTCCGACGAACAACCAGCCGGCGCCGACCAGCTCGAACCTCGGCGACATCCTGGAGCGGGTCCTCGACAAGGGCCTGGTGATCGCGGGCGACATCCGGGTGAACCTGCTCGACATCGAGCTGCTGACGATCAAGCTGCGCTTGGTGATCGCCTCGCTGGAGACCGCGAAGGAGGTGGGGATCGACTGGTGGGAGAGCGATCCCTGGCTCAGGGGCGAGGAGCACGGCCTCGCGGCCGAGAACCGCCGGCTGCGCGAACGTGTCGCAGCGCTCGAAGAGGCGCGGGAGAACGGCGGCGGGCGCGCGCTTGCGCGCGGCCGGGACTGGGAATCCGGCGCCGGCCGCGACGGCGAGCAGGCCGGGCTCGAAGCGGCGAAGCGGGGCGGCGGACGGCATGGGTGAAGGCTGCGCAGTATGGCTTTACGCGGTGATACGCGACGACCTGCGCGAGCGGCTGCCTTCCGCCCGCGGTGTGGCTGGTGAGCGCGTGCGCACGGTGGTGGAAGGAAATCTGGCGGCCGTGGTCGGCAGCGTCGGGCAGCGGGATTTCGCCGCCGAGCAGCTGGCACGCAACCTGGAGGACCTGGACTGGCTGGCCGGCGCGGCGCGCGCCCACGACGCCGTGGTCGCGGCGGCGGCCGCGTGCGGGCCGGTGGTGCCGGTGCGGCTGGCGACCATGTTCGGACACGATGACGCCGTGCGCGGCCTGCTGGCGGCGAGACGCGAGGACTTCCGCGCGACGCTCGATTCGCTGGCCGGCCGGTCGGAATGGGGGGTCAAGGCGTATCTCGACCCGGATGAGCCTGTGAACGCCGCGAGCGCGCATTCCGGCCCGGCGCTGTCGCACGGCGCGGCCGAGTCCGCGCCGGGCGGGACCGGAAGCGCGTACCTGCTGCGGCGTCGCGCCGAACTGGCCGCGCGGCGGTCCGCCGAGAACAGCGCGCGGGACTGGGCGCAGCAGATGCATGAACGCCTGCGCCGCGTCTCCACGGCCAGCCGCCTGCTGAGGGCTCAGGACCCGAAGTTGAGTGGCCATAAGGCCTGGATGGTGCTCAACGCCGCCTATCTCGTCGACGAGGATCGCGTCGAAAGGTTCCGCGCGGTCGTGGAGGAGCTGATCGGCTGGCAGCCGGGCCTGGATGTGGAACTGACCGGCCCGTGGCCGCCTTATTCGTTCGCTGTCTCGGCGGGAGTGCGCGATGGATGACACGGCCCTGCCGCTCGAACGGCCGATCGCGCTGGTCGATCTGCTGGACCGGGTCCTGGCCGGCGGAGTGGTCGTCACCGGCGAGGTGACGCTGTGCGTGGCCGACGTCGAGTTGGTCCGGGTCTCCCTCCGGCTGCTTCTGTCGTCGGTGAGCGCGCTGGCCGCCGGTTCGGCCGATTCGGTCCCCGGCGGCCTGGAGGCGTGGTGAAAGGCGACCGGCGTGCCGATCGGGCCCAGGCCGATGCAACCCTGGCTGACGCACCACAGGCCGACGCACCGCACGCCGTGGTACCCCGGGCAGTGGCGCCCCGGGCCGAGGGATCCGGCGCGGAGCTGTCCGCCCGCATCGACGCCGACGCGCAGAACGTGGAGCGCTCGCTGGTGGCGCTCGTGTTGACGCTGGTCGAACTGCTGCGGCAGTTGATGGAGCGCCAGGCGATCCGCCGGCTCGACGCGCAGGACCTGACCGACGAGCAGATCGAGCGCATCGGCGGCACGCTCATGGCGCTGGAAGACCGGATGGCGCAGCTGCGCGAGCACTTCGGGTTGAGCCCGGAGGACCTCAACATCGACCTCGGGCCGCTGGGCAGGTTGCTGCCCGATCCATGAGACCCGGTGCAGCCCAGATGCTCAGAACAGGGTCGGCTGCTCGGCCGGGACCGGTTCCGCGAGCGGCTCCAGCTCCGGGACGCGTTTACGCACCTCTTCGTGGAAGCGGCGGGCCAGCATCAGCGCGTTGGCGTTATCGGGCGTGTGGATGAAGAACGTCGGCGAGCGTCCTTCGCGCAGCCAGGCACTGACGGTGCCGAGCCAGGGCTGCCAGCCCGCGACCGTGAGCCGCGGATCGTCGCGGCCGATGTAGCGCACGACCGGGTGACCGGTCAACGCGCGCGTCCTGCGCGGCAGCCGCGGCTTCTTCGACCACGCCTCGCGTTCGGCCTCGCTGCTCGGCGGCGTCGCGAACAGCACCGTGGTGTCGAAAGCGATCCATTCGGCCCCGCCTGAGCCGCCCGGCCCGCCTGCACCGCCCGGACCGCCGACCTGGCCGAGGACCTGCTCCAGGCGAGTTCGCCAGCGCTCGTCCTCGAAGAACGCGCGGTGACGGACCTCGACCGCATACGTGTACTGCGTCGGTAGCCGCCGCAGGAAGCCCGCGAGCGTGTCGAGATCGCCCGGGGTGAACGACGCCGGCAGCTGGATCCACAGCGCGTGCGCCCGCGGCCCGAGGGGTTCGATCACTGACAGGAAGTCGCGCAGCGGGCCGGCCACGTCGCCGAGGCGTCGCTCGTGCGTGATCGTCCTCGGCAGTTTGAGCACGAAACGGAAGTCCGGGCCGGTCTGCTCGGCCCACGAGCGGACCGTCTCGGGCGCAGGCGTCGCGTAGAAGGTGGTGTTGCCCTCCACGGCGTTGCACCAGCCCGCGTACGCCCGCAGGCGCTCGCGCGGCGCAAGGGGATGCGGCAGATGACGTCCCGACCAGGCCGCGTGCGTCCACATCGCGCAGCCGACGTGCAGTTTCATGCCTTCGAGGATATCCGTGCCGCTCAGAGCACGCCGAAAGTCAGGGCGGCCAGGTAGCGTTGGAACCGCACCCGCGCGTACGCGTCCAGGGCCTTCTGCTCGGCGCGCAGTTCGTACTGCGCCGCCTCGACCGCGTCCCGGTACAGCGCGCAATCCCGGTCGATCGCCGCGACGGCCGTGGCGTGCGACGACCGCGTGCTCTGATCGTCGGCGGCCAGCGTGGCGCGCCGCGACTTGGTCTGAGCTCGCAGCGCCCTGTGTTGCACGTCCGCCGCGGACCTGACCGCGTGCTCGCGCGCTGCGACACCCGCCAGCCGCACCGCCGCCTCGCTGTCGAGCTGCGCCCGGATCGCGGCGGTCAGCTGCGCCGGCGCCTGACTACTCGACCGCGCCGCCAAGGTCGCGCGCCAGGCATCGAGGTGCCGGGCACGCACCTCCCCCACCATCGGAACTCTGAGCGGGCGCCCGTCGCGGTGCAGCACCCGCGCCGCGGGGGCACGGCCGAGCCGCTTCTCGATCCTGATACCGACGAAGTCGGCCGCGGTGCGCACGCCCGCCACGTCCAGTTCCGCGACGACCGCGCGGTCGATCCCGTAGATCTGCGCCGTGTCGATGCGGTGGCGGGCGAGTTCGTCGCCGCGGTGCCTGGCTTCCACCGCCTCGGTCCGGCGCGTCAGCTCAGCGGCCTTCCACTCCCGCAGACCATTGCGTTCGCCGACGAGCCGCGCCAGCTGATCGTCCCGGCGGCGGTCGATCTCGGCGTGTTCCGCGGCAGCCTCCGGGTCAATCCGGGCTCTGCGATCTGCCAGCGAGACCAGGTCCCGTTGATACGCGGCAACGCTTTCCTGCCGCGCCGCGAGCTGCCAGCGCAGCTGTGCCTGCGCCTGTTCCCGCCGAGCCCGCGCGGCGCGCGCGGCGCCGCGGCGCGCACGTCTCGCCCGTACCTGGGTGAGCCGCAGGAATCTGATCCACAGCGCGACCCACGTCCCGGCGGCGATGGTGCCCGCGACGATCAGCGCGAGGGCAGCGGGAACCTCGACGCCCGGCACCACCGGGGCGCACGCGGTCACGCAGATAATCAGTAGACTGACGTACCAGCCGAGCCGCTCGCCCCACCCGGGCCGCTCGAAACGCACCGCGGACGGCGGCGGCCGGTGGTCGTCGAGCCAGCCGCCCGGCCCCGCCGCGGCGGCCGCGAGCGCCGGGTCCGTTCCGGGTTGCCGGCACTCTTCGCCATCGCGTGCGGCGTGCCGCACGGGCTTCAGGGGTCGCGCCTGCCGCGGCGTACGGATTCTGACCACCTGGTCGAGCGGCGCGATGCCTTGCAGCGGCTCATCCGCCACGGCCGCCAGTTCCTCCGCGGACCTGCGTATGCGGGCATTGACATCACGGAGCGCGGTCATTCCCGCCGACGCGGACGGGTCTTCCAGGTCGTGCTTCCGCAGCAGCAGAAACTCTCCGCCCGGCTTGTGCAGCCGAGACCACAGGGTGGGATCGGCGGCCAGCGCGCTGAGCGAGAGGTGGATCACGCGCGCCGAGAAACGATCGAGCCAGGGCCCGTAATCGGCGGCTTTTCGGCGCGGGTGCTGGTAGTTGGGCTGTCCGAGTTCCATCGCGGGCCGGTCCCGCAGCGCGGGCACGTACATGCCGTCGTAGTCGATGAGCTTGAGCTCGTCGCGCGCCGTCACCAGCAGATTGCCGTGCTGGAGGTCGCCGTGCGCGATCCCGGCCGCCTCCAGGCCCGCGACCAGGCGCGCGAACGCGTCGGCCAGCCGCTCGAAACCGCCGTGGTCGCCGGCACGCAGCTTGTCTTCGATCCAGGCGATCAGCTGCTTCGCCTCGATCCATTCCATGACCAGGACGGGGTACGCTTCGCCGGCCACGAGCACGCCGCGCTCGACGTAGCGGAACTCGACCTTCCAGCGCGCCGGTACGTCGCGCAGCGCGGCACCGATCTCGCGGTACCGCTCCTGTTGGTCGGTCACGTCGCGTGTGAAGCACTTGACTGCGAGCCTGCGTCCGCCGGCCGTGTCGGCCGTGAACACGCTGGCGAAGTTGCCGGAGATGGGGCGCGGCAGGCCGAATCGGTCGGTGCGGATCACGCAGCCGGCGAGTTCGGGATCGACGAAACAGCGCCCGGTGTCCTGCAACGCGTCCACGTACGCGCCGCTGGTCGGGAAGGTCGCCATGGTCGCCATCAGGCCACTGGTCCCGGCCGCGCGCGCGTCACCGTCCCCGCGACTGTCCCCGCGACCGCATCCGTGCCCGCATCCGTGCCCGTGCCCGTGCCCATGCCCATGCCCATGCCCATGCCCATCTGCGGGACGCAACGCAGAACCGTGACATCGTCGTTGCGGATGCGCCGCTCGGCGCGCAGCGTGTCGAGCCATCGGGACGGATCCGGTTCGCTCATCGCCGCGTCGAGTTCCCGCCATGGCCGGCGGCCCGCCTCGAAACCGGCCAGGAACCACTGCGCGGCGGCGTCCGTGGCCAGATAGAACACGTCGCCGGGCAGCCAGGTCCCGCGCCGGGTCACGGTGCGCTGTTCCAGCAGGTCCCGGCGCGGCTCGCGGGTCCCGGCCAGATGCGGGCCGGTGTCGAAATCCGCCGAGGAAAGCACCGGGAACGCCGCCACGAGCGCCGAGCCGCGCACCTGGAAGCAGCAGGTGTCGCCCAACGCGGCCGCCGTCCACGTGCCGCCACCGCCGTGCTCGGGAGGTTCGGGTACTGATGCCTCGGCGCTTCGGAACGAGACCCCGAGCAGTGTCGCGTAGGCGCCCTGCCCGACCTTCGCCTCCTCGTACCAGGCCAGCGGCCGCCCGGCCCGCTGCCTGCGCCGGATGTAGCGCTTCACGCGGACCGGCCACCGCGCCGCCGCGGCGCAGATCCGCTCGGCGAACACCCCGGCGTCCAGGTCCCGCCCGGCCAGGGCGCCGACCGCCCTGGCCAGATCGGCCGCCCAGGCTCCCGCGAGCATGCTCTCGGACGCGCCGTCGGCGACGGCCACGGTGAGAGCGTGCGCCCAGGTACCGCCGTCCGGCGCATGCCATGCGTCCTCGTACTCTGCTTCACTCGACCCGGCCTTCGGCTGCCACAGCACGGTGCAGCCGAGCCGGACGGCCTCAACGCAGGTCGGTCGCACGGGTGCCGATGTCGAGGAACTGGACGACGGAGGTGATGTCGGCGTTGAAGACGAAACCCCGGCTGCCTTCCGAGACCGCAATGCCCTGCGTCGCGGCATAGGCGTGCATGTGCGGCGGCAGCGTCGAGGACATGCCGAACAACAGGCGGGCGAAATCGTCCGGCAGGTTCGCCTCGTTCGCCGGGAACACGATCGGCGCCGCCTGGCCCGCGCTCACGTGCAGGTTGAACACGAGCACCGGGCCGTCGGCGGTGGCCAGCGACCGCAGCCGTGCCGCCGCCTCGGACGGGTCGCCGTCGGTGGACTCCCCGTCCGTCAAGTTGAGCACGATCGGCGGAAAGGACCCCGGCCGCTCCCCCACCCAGC
>NZ_JAGSXH010000065.1 GCF_018283645.1 Actinocrinis puniceicyclus
ACTGACGATCCCACCGACACCGTGAGCACCAACGCCCTGCCCGGCTGACCCCGGGCAGGGCGTTTCCGTCACCATGCGGCCCCAGCATCGATGCCGCCGACATCCTCATCTTCAACGTCGGGCAACACCCACGGCGCCTACGCCGCGTTCTGCAGGGACTGCGCATACCTCGGGCCATGGCACGGCAGCGAGGAAGCAGCGCTGCAAGACGGGTTCGACCACGCTTTCCCGGGATGGCGCGAACTGGTGCCCGTCGTCGCGGCCATGACCTACAACGAAACCCAGAACAAGACGGCATACGCGCAGTGGCGGCAGAGCATCGTCGAGCTCTATCCGGCCGGCTGGGTGGAGGCCGGCGGCCCGGTCCTGATCGCCCGCAACCGCCGCGGCACCCGGTGGCACGACGATTGGTTCCTCGGCGGGAACTACAACGTCTGCGGCGTGGAACGGGCCATCGACCTGCACGCCCCGGCACGACACAAACAACGCACCAGACTGGTCGCTGCCGCCTACCAGCCGCGCAAGCCGCTGCCAGTGGTTTCTCCTGACGGGCCGGTAGGCGATCTGACTGACGTTGACATCGCCGCGGCGCTCAGCGGTATCTTCACGCCCGGCAAGCTGGTGGGCCTCGGCATCGCATTGTCGGACAAGGTCGCGCTCAGGGCGTGGTTGAAGGTCCGGGGGCAGGACTCGCGTGACGAGCATGTCGGATATCGTCCGGCTGCACCCGGCCGCCCCCCGACGTTCGACACGGTGACCGAGACCCGCGAGGGCCTGGCAGCCGTGGTGCTCACCGAGACCGAGCGACGCGAGGGTTTGATCGCCTGGCGGCAGGTTGCCGAGTACCTGCGCCCGGCGCTGACGCCCGAGGCGTGCGCGCACCTGTCGGAGCTGCACGAGGCATTTCAACGCCTCTACACCGACCCTCAGCGCGAGATCGAACCGACACTCAGCGCCCTGCACGCGCTGCGCGGACAAGCTGCCGCCATCCACCAGGACGCAGCATCGGCCAACGAGACCAAAGCCGTCGTTGCCCCGGCTCCGACAACGCAGACGGCGGTCCAAGCGGAGAACGTCCTGGTTGCACCGCCCTCGAGGGCCGCCCGGCTGCCCGAAGACGCCGAGTCCGCACCAACTCTTGCAACCGTGCAGCCGATCGACTCGCCAGTGCCGGAACCCGCTGCTACCACGCAGGAGCCCGAGGAGCCCGCGCACGAAACGCAGCAGCCGCAGGAGCCCGACTACGAATGGCTCTACGCCGAGCAGTTCGCGCAGGAAAGCCGTTCCTCCGGGCAGACGCAACATGAGCCCGAGAGACCCGCGGCGGGACAGGCGTCCACCGCGCCGACACAACCGGCTCCCGCGCCCTCACCTACCGCCACGCACCCTCCCGCCCAACCGCACAGGGCAAAGGAGCGATCGCTGATGTTCGAGCAGGCCGTCGATCTGGCTCTCCAGGGCTTCGCGGTGTTCCCTCTCGCGCCGGGAACAAAGAGGCCGATGTTCAAGAACTGGGAGAAGCGCGCCAGCACCGACCCCCGGCAGATCGCGAGCTGGTGGAACACGACCCCGAACGCGAATATCGCAATAGCCTGCGGACCAACCAACCTGCTCGTGATCGACCTGGACAAAGCCAAAAGGCCCGACGGGCCACGCCACGGCGAAGAAACATTGGCGAAGCTGGCAGCCGGGCGAGAACTGCCCCGTACCTTCACCGTCGCCAGCGCACGCGGCGGACGCCACCTCTACTACCGCCAACCCGACGGGGCCGCGCTGAGCATCACCACCGGCAGCGACACCGCCGGCCTCGGCCCCCTGGTCGACACCCGCGGCCACGGCGGATTCATCGTCGCCCCCGGCTCCCTCTTCGAAGGCGGAACCTACCGCGTCGAACACGACGCGGCCGTGGCGCCGCTGCCGACCTGGATCGCCGACCAGCTCACCAAGCGCCCACCAGCCGCACAGCCGCCTCCCGCGCCCGCGCCCTCCCGTACACCCGTCACGGACCGACGCCGCGTTGCCTACGGCAACGCGGCCCTCAAGCAGGCAGCCGACACCGTGGCCAGGGCACCGGAGGGAACACGCAACGACACCCTCAACCGGGAGTCGTTCCGGCTCGGGCGCCTCGTCGGCGGCGAAATCCTCGACCGCAACGACGCAGCTGCCGAGCTGCGCCGCGCCGCGCACCAGTCCGGGCTTCCACCCGGCGAGGCAGCACACACGATCGCCTCCGGCCTGGCCGCGGGTATCGGCCATCCACGCTTCATCCCCGACCCCGCCACCAGTCCCCAGACCAGCCAGCCGACCAAGGAGGCCGCCATGACCACCGTGACCGACCAAGAGCCGCGCACCCCTGCCCGGTCCACCACCACGCCCGCGACCGAACCGGTCAACACAGCCACCCACACCGCTCAGCCAGTTGCCGACGACGCAGCGGCCACCACCGCGAACGAGCACGAAGCCACCAAGGCGCCGCAGAGCGCCGATGCGCCCGCCGCCGAGAAGGAATCCTCCTCGGCGGCTGATTCGACGTCGTCCACGCCGCACCAGGCCGTCACCCAACACGACCCGACGACCGCTACCGAGAGCGAGTTCGACTTCGACGACATCTGGAACGGCGTGCGCGCCAGCATCGAACGCGCCCGCCAGGCGATCCCCGACTGGATCGAGCTGGGCACGCTCGACGACCTCAAGCCCGCGATCGACGAAGCACTCAGGTACCTGGCTCAAACACCCATCCCGCGCACCGCCGGCGACGCAGCAGACAGCACCACCGCGCAAAGCGCCGCCACCAACGCGCTACCCGCTGCCCCTCGCGTCGACCAGAGCACAGACACCGCGCAGCTCGACGACGCAGATCTCGACGGGCACCTGGCCGCCGTGGACGCCGCCTACGCCCACGCCTCCGGCATCCCCGTCGATCGACCGGAGTGGGCGGGAATCAGCGCCATCCACAGCGCTGTCCACAACCTGTGGGACACCCTCAAAGCCACAGCCGGCACATATTGGGCCGAGCTGTCCGCCGACGTACGCGTCCGCGGTCTGCTGACGACCCTCGCCACCCGCGCAGCCCGCACGATAGCCAACCTCGCCAACGCCGCCGCCACGCACCTCGAACAGCGCGGCACGCAGCAGCAGCCCGGCGTCGAAACACAGGGACCGGACCTGCGCGCGGCGTACATCAACGCCCGCAACCAGGTACGCGCCCACGCCGCCACCCACGAATGGCAACGCATCACCGCCCTGTGGGGCACCGTCAACACCCTCGCCCGCCAAGCAGGCGACCCCGGCATCCGCGCCGTCATCGCCAGAAGCGCAGACGCGATCTCCGACTACGCGGACACTCTCGGCCGCAAGACCAGCCAAGACGGCCACACCAGCACGACCGACGCGCTCACAACCCTCGCAGCAGCAGCCGAACGGCACGCCGCAAGCCTCCGTGCCGATGGGAATCACCCGGCGCCGGACCTCCAGCCTCGGCAGGCCCCGACCGCCGCGAACGCCGCCGGGCGTCCCGGTAGCGCTCCGACGCCCCAACAGGGCACGGAAGCACAGCTGCTTCAAGCCAGGGCTCGCCAGGTCGCCCAGCACGCCCAAGCCCGGCTCGGCCAGACGCCCCGCACGGCCGCCGCCGCTCCGCATCGTGCCCGGGGCACCGCAAACCCGCGGAACCAGAACAACCCGACGCGGCCCACACAGCCCAGTCCCTCACGGGAACCGGCGAACATTCACCCGCGATAGCAGGAACCAAGGAGCGCGAATCTGCTCTCCCCAGCAGTTGCACGAACGGGGAAGAGATGGAACCGCACCAACGTCCAGGCCCAGCACCGATGCTACGAAGTGCTGAGCCGGACGACGGTGCCTTCGGGTAGGTCATGGAGTTGTTGGGCGATGGGACCGCGGATGCGCATGGCGGTAGCGGCGTCCTTGACGGTGAGGTTGTCGAAGTCGTAGCTGCCGCCGCCGACGAACAAGCGCAGCGGGAGAAGGCGCTGGTCGGGTTGCAGTGCTCCTTCGGAGTCCTGGAAGGCGCGGGCGAAGGAGGCCGCGCCGCGCACATCGAGGTCATCGAGCAGCCACTGCGCCCAGGCGTCGAGGCTGTCGCCGAGTGCTTCGGTCGCGGCGGTCTCCGGGTCGAAGGTGACGACCTCGATACCGTTGCGGATGGCGAACTGGGTGCCGAACAGGTCCTGGCCGAAGCAGAACAGCCCGTCGGCCAGACCGCCGTAGGCCGCCTTCCAGGTCTCCGGCTCGTTCCACCAAGCCAGTTCGGGGCCGAGTCCCGGCTCTCCAGCGCGATAGACCTGCACCCCAGCGTTGAACAGGAAGAAACCGTTGATCCGGGTCAGCAACGCGGCCAGTTCGGCCAGCGGCCCGTCCGTTACGCCGAAGTCCAGCTCGACGCGCGCCCCCACCGGTCCGCGGGCACGCTCCAGCAGCTGGTCGAGCGCGGTGCCGGTCATCGTGCCTCCCGGGCTTCGGGGCCGATCGGGGTGGTCAGGAAGTACTCGCGCAGCGGCTCGGTGACCAGGGTCCGCAGTACAGGCTGGAGAACTACGTCGCCGGGCAGCGCCTCCCAGTGCATGTACGGCCGCCACCGCTCGCGGGCGGCGATCAGGATCTGCCGCCCGTGATCGCCTTCGTCCAGCATGGCATAACAGCCCGCGAGCCACGTGCACACCGCCCACTGCGGCGGCAGGTCGCCGGTCTTCTCATACAGGGCGCGCGCCGGTTCTGCCTGGTTCGTCGTGCGCAGCGCGTTCCACAGCGCTCTTCGCTTGCCGACCGGCAGGGCCGCGTAGTCCTCGTCCAGCAGGCCCGCGCCGATTACACCGTCCAGCGGCTGCGCCGGTTCACCCCACGGGGCGTGGTTGGGCAGCAGCTGCTCTATCGGGCGGGCGGGCAGCTGTCCGGCCAGCCACGTCAGCCGCTTGCCCAGCACGCTGTCGCCCGGCACGCACCGCGCTAGCCGGATAACCCTGGGGGCGGCGGCGATCCGGGCGTGCGCGTCGGCGGCCAGCAGCGCCGCGTCGAACGGGGTGTCCTGCGCGCAGATCGGCCCGCCCGCCGTGATCAGTGTCTCGGCCAGGTCCGCCGCGTCGGTGAACCGGTCGACCCAGAACAGGATGGTGATCGCCGCCGCGCCGGCCTGCCACGCCTCACCCAGGGCGGTGCCGGGTGCGTGCGCCAGATCGAGCAGCGCGGGCAACGTCTCGCGGAACGCGCCGCACCGGGCCTGCGTCGCCAGCTGCTTGAATTCGGCGCTCACCGCGCACCTCGCCGTCCCATCACTTCACCACAATCCTTATCCGCGCCCCGTCGGGCAACCCGTCCAGGTCGCTGCCCATCATCGAGCCCGCTCCCCGGTTGTCGGAAGCGTCGATGTACTTCACGCTCGCCCCCGCCCCGCCCTCCAAGAACATCGCCGGAGGATACTCGTCACGATCCAATCCCTCGCCCCCGCGCGGGGCGATGCCGCGCAGCGACTCGGCGCGATTGGCCTTCGCGCCGTCCCGGTCGATGGTCAACACCGACGGCGCCGGGGCACCCTGGGCCGAGGCGTCGCCGCGCCAGATGGTGCCCGACTGGGCTTCCTGGATGTGCTGCGCGGTTTCCGGATAACGCGCGCTGTCCACCCGTATCTCAGCATCCTGGTAGGCGCGCACGGCGGGCGTCTCGCCCTTCGGATCGAGGATGTCGGCGAACCGCTTGCGCAACCCTGCCCGCTCGGCAGTGAGTGCAGTGCGCTCGGCATCGCCCGTAACAGTACGGGTGGCGTTCTGGCCCATCCGCTCGGCGACCTCGATCAGCCTGCGCGCGTTCTCAGCGTCGGCTTCAGTGACGCGCTTGACCACATCCCCAGCGAGCGTGCCCGCCTTGCGGTACATCTCCTCGACCGCACGACCGGCATCCTTGCTCAACGAGCGCCCCACCCGTTCAGCCATCTCCGTCAGGGCGCGCACCACTGAATTACTCACCGAAGGAAACCCCGCGACTGCCGCGCCGGAACTGCGCGCGTGCCCGGCCACCTCGTCCGCATGTTCTTGCAGCTCACGCGCATGCCCAAGCGGTTCGTCCGGCACCAGCCTGAAACTCGCGCCCACCGTGTGTCAGGCTTCGACCAATTTGTGCATGTGGGCCGAGGTCATCCGCGCCCAGACGGCTACTGGCCGCTCGTACCAGGAGCCGTCGTAGGCCGAGCCCATCGGCCGGAGAGGGCAGGACGCGAACTGATGGTCGATGTCGATGTTGTCCGTGAAGTCCCGCACGGGTGCGGGCGAACGCCCGCACCCGGTCCTCGTCGATCGCCGGGCAGCCGATCCCGACGGCTCCGGGGATCCCGGTCACCCCGCCGGGCAACTCGAAACCCAACTCCACCCCTCCACTGAATCAGGGTTCTTTGACGTGCCAGTGTTTCAGAGCCGTGCGCGCACTGTCCACGCATCGTTGTAGTCAACCCTCGAAGTCAGCGATGGATAGGCGACAGGCGCTCGTCGCGGGATTGTGAACGCGTTGCCGCGAGTATTCAGGTGGGCGGACGGCGGCCGATCATGCGCGCTGCTGTGGGATGAGCGGGGGCAGCGTGGCGACATCGATGGCGGTGAGCCACTGTTCGTCGTCGCTCTTGTAGCCGCGTTCGGTCAGCGCCTCGTCGTAGCTGACTAGGTGTCCGGCACCCCAGACCACCACGATGTGCGCGTCGGGTTCGGCGGCCAGTTGCCGGTCGAGGGCGGCGACGACCTTGCCCTCGCGCACCCGGGCCAGTGTCGCCTCGTGCTCGGGGAACAGGATGTCGCGGATCGCGGTGTCGGTGGCGGCCTTCATCACCAGTGCCAGGCTCTGCATCGTCATCGCCCGTGTCAGTGCCGGGTCGAAGTGGTCCAGTAGCAGGCCCTCGCGCTGGGTGTCCTGGTGCTGGTTGCGCAGTGCCTCGACGCCGTAGATCTGGACCGCCTCCAGCACGGTGACATCGTGCACCTGCCAGCCGTCGCGGGCGGGCAGGGCGTCGCGCTGGGCGACCAGGCCCAGCGCCTCGCCCTCGCGCCACATGGTCTCCAGCTTGCGCTTGACCACGCCGACACCCCAGCGCAGCTCGTCCGTATCGGCGCCCAGCGTGTCGGACGCGGGGCTGGTGATGCCCTCCAGGTAGACGTGCGCGCCGTCCGCCTCCAGCCGGGTGACGCGGTCGCGCACCTCGGCGAAGAAGGGCTCCTGGGCGACGTGGAGCATGCCGAAGTAGGTGACCTGTGCGCCGGTGTCGGGGTTGGTGTAGGTGCGCACCGGGACCTCGATCGTCTTGGGCAGGGTGATCTGCTGCTGCACCATGTGCAGCCTCCTTCGCTCGTGTTCGGGTAACGGGGCGCGCCCGCCGATGCAGCGACCCCTTGTGATCCGCATCGACGGGCGCGCCTGTCCTACCGGGGGTGTTACCGACGGGTGTGAGCCAAGGCGAGGACGAGCTGGGTGGCGTCGTCGCTGGTGCCCAGGCCGCTGGCCAGGTCGTAGCCCGGCGCGGCCGAGTAGCCCGACACCCCGGACCCGCCCAGGGTGTTGGTGCCGCTGGTCACGTCGCTCAGCCCGGTGCGCGCCGCGTAGCCCTGGCGGGCGTACAGGGCGTAGAGCGCGTTGTTCACGTTGCCCAGCCGGTGCCCGGCCGCCTGGTCGGCCAACGCGATCAGCGCCGCGAACTGCGGGGCGGAGGCGCTGGTGCCACCGAACACATGCCAGCCGGGCGTCGAGCCGGGGTAGGAGATGTAGATCCACCGACCCCCGTTGACGGCCGAGGACCAGGAGATGTCGGGCATGCCGCGCTGCGCGCCGACCACCGCGCGCACCGGGTTCTGGTACGCGGGTCGGGAGAAGACGCTGGAGAGGCCGCCTCCGGCCGCGCCCCACGCGTCGTTCCACACCGCGTCCGCGCCCAGCCGGTTGCCCGCGTCGTCCAGGGACAGCTGGGTGCCGCCGGCCGAGGTGACCAGCGGGTCGGAACCCGGCCAGATCACCGCCGGATCCGGCAACAGGCTCGCGCCGTCGGCAGCGATGCTCGCGGAGCCGGTGTCCCCGGAGGCGGCAGTTACCGTCACCCCGTGCGCGTTCGCGTCCTTGAACGCGTAGCGCAGGTTCAGCAGGCTGGAGTAGTCGCCCTGGTCGAACCCGGGGAACGTGTTCTCGGTCGCACCGAAGCTCTGCGTGATCACGTCGCCGATCCCGCGGTCGATCAGTTTCTCCTCGGCGGTCATGATCTCCGGGAAGCCTTGCACGCCCTCGGTCTCGGGCACCGGGGTCTCCGACAGCACGATCCGCGCGTCCGGGGCGAACTCGTGGATGGTCTGCACGTCCAGATTCACCTCCCCACACCAGCCCGGGAAGTTCGGGTCGCCCGCGTTGTACGGGGGTATCGGCCCGGCCAGCGCCACCAGGTGCACCGTGGTGCTGGGCATGCCCCACTGCGCGCTGGCCACGTCCAAGTCGTGCTGCACCGTCGGGCAGCCCAGCGGGTCCGCGATCACCACGGTGCGACCCTTGCCGGTGACGCCGCGCGCGTAGAGCCCGTCCAGCTGGTACGCGTGGATCAGCTGCGCCGGGGAGTAGCAGGAAATGCCCAGCTGGGTCAGACACTGCGAGGTCGGCAGCGGACTAGCCACCGCACGCGCGTCGATGTGACCCGCCGAGGCCGGCACCGGGCGCACGCCGCCCGAGGCGGGCAGGTGGCGCTTGACGACCAGCGTGCCGCCAAGGCTCGGCGTCGGGTGGATCGCACCAGCGGCGTCGGCCGTGGCAGGGGCCGCGAGCCCGAGCGTGCAAGCCGCCGCGAGGGCGGGCGCCGCACGTCCTAGAAATCTGCTTCGCAAGAGAAGTACTTCCCGTTTCGAAGATGAACAGAGGAAACCGCGAACCGGTGACAGATCCCCCACGCGACACGAGCCGGTAAAAGCCGCTCGACCCATCGCCCGGATTAACCACCCGGTGCGGCGCGGCCGACGTTAGCGCAATAAAACCGAACGACGCAACCTCCGCAAAGAACACTCCAGAAAAGGTCACCGCTCCGAACTCTAATGCGCAAGTAGCCAGCTTAGAGACATGACGAAGATGGGCACGGCCGAGAATAGGCAGGCAGCACCCCACGACTTTTAAGCGCGCCGAAGTAGCCGCACGAAGCGGGAAATATAGCGCGGCAGCACACCGGTGGAACAGAAAACCCGTGTTACTCGTGATTGTTTATGTGTCGCCAACTCCCGTGTGGGGCGTGAAAATATCCTGCTGCTTTAATCCGGACCGCCGCGCTGTATGGCGCGCCATTCGGCGCCGCTCGTGAGCAGGCTCACGCGCTGGCGCAGCCAGCTGGTCCCCGGCACGTCGAGGTAGTCCAGTCGCTCGGTGGCCTGCAGGAGGCGTTGGTGCATCGCGTCAATCTGTCCAGTGGTGCGCGCCAGCTCCGCCATCCAGATCAGCGCCTCGGCCGCACCCGCTTCCGCGTCACAGGCCACCATCGCCTCGTGCGCCTCGGACAGCTCCCTGGCCGCCTGCTCACTGTCACCGGTCAGTCCGTGTGCGCGACCGGTCAGCATGCGCCGTCGGGCCAGGCTGTAGAGGTCAGGCGAGTCGCCGAGCGCCTGCTCCGCATCCCGTAGCAGGCTCAGGGCTGTGCTCGGGCATCCCCGTTCGATCTCCGTGTTCGCCAGGTCGATGAGCACCAGCCCCACCTGCCGGGTGTCGCCCAGCCCCCGATGAAGTGTCAGCGCCTGGTTCAGCTGCGCCCGCGCCAGTTCGACGCTGCCCTTGCGCAGGAACATCATGCCCCGGCTGCCCAGCGCACCGGCCAAACGGTGCTCCTCGCCCAGGTCCTCGAAGAGCGCGGCGGCGTCGCTCAGATAGGCGTCAGCCTCCGTATAGCGGCCCAGCTGAGTGCACAGCAATCCCAGGCGCCGCAGCACCCGTGCCTGCGCATCCTTGTCACAGCGCACCTGCGCGTAGTGCAGCGCCAGAGTGTCGCACGACTCCCACAGCCGGTAGCGCTTTCGATACGCCCACAGCGCCCACAACTGGCCGAGCAGGTAGATCGCGCGCGTCACGTTGCGGCCCTCGGACAACTGCTGGGCCAGCACGTAGATCTGCTCCGCTTCGGCGTCCAACCACTCCAGCGCGTCGGCCATGTCCGTGAACTGTTGCGCGGGGACTTGGAGGCCGTCCGGCCGCTCGGGGACATCCCGGCGGTACGGACGCACCGCTCCGGCTGCGTTCACCGCACTGCCCAGGTACCACAGTGAAAGCCGTTCGACGGCATCCCCGTGCTCCGACCTCGGCGCGTCGGCGGCCAGTTCGCGAGCCAGCCATACGGCTGCCGGATACAGCCGGTATCCCTCCGACGCCGTCTTGTACAACAACTGCGCTTCGGTCAGTTCGGCCAGCAGACCGATGGTGTCGCTTACCGACAGCCCGGCCGCCGCAGCCGCCGCAGCCGGGGCGAACCGTCCGATCGGCAGCGCGCCGAGCACACGGAACACGCGCTGGGCATCCTGCGACAGTTCGCCGACGACACCTTCCAGTACAGCGTGCATCTAATAGTCCCCTCCACAGGTACGAGTGGGTATCGAGCGGACGGTCCCCTTCCCGCAGCATGGGCACCGACCTGGTGAGTGGTCGGCGCCTCCGAGCCCTCAGCAGGACGGCGGGAAGGAGACGGTTGGGTTTCAGGAGCCGACGTAGGCGCTCTGGAGGTACTCGCGCACGGCCTTCGCTGGAACGCGGAAGCCGCGTCCCACCCGCAACGTGGGCAACTCCCCGGAGTGCACCATCCGGTACACCGTCATCTTTGACACGCGCATCACCTCGGCGACCTCGCCGACCTTCAACAAGCTCAGCTCGTCGAGTTCGGCCGCCGGCGGGGCATCAACGGACTGTTGCGGGTTCATGGGCAGCGCCCTTCCTGAAATGGTGAACCAATGTGTTGATTGATAGCGGGGCGGCTCGATCTCGCGCCGCACATGCGCACGGGGCCGTCCGACCTAGTCGGTCGGTTGGCGTTTTCGGGTTGATTCGATGGTGGGCGCGCCGCCCCGCGCCAGGTCGGAACGGGGCGGCGCGCGGGCCAAGGGCCGGCCAACTGGAAGGGGAAGCCGACCGTGGCGGGGAAGTCCGAGCCCAAGCGGGAAGGGCGCGGCGTTACTGTGCCGCATGCCGGGACCAGACGAAGGGTTGATGGCCTCGCTGCACCTGTCGTGGACGCTACGGGCAGCTGTTCGTGGGCGGCACGTGTGACGGTGCCGCTCAGTGCGTTGGTCACGAGTCGCCGCCCGCGATGGCGTGGGCAGCGTCGTTCGGAACTCGTGCCAGTAATCCGGAATGCAGGGTGAGGACCCTCATTCTGGCGCGTCGTGCTGCCTCGATGCCCTGTGGCGCGTCGTCGACGGCGAGGCCGCGTGCCGCGGGTATGCCGAGTCTGTCTGCGGCAGTGAGGAAGAGGTCTGGTGCGGGTTTGCCCCGTGCCACGTCTTCGCGCACGACGACGGCCGCGAAGAGCCCGGTGTGTCCAAGAGCGTCGAGTCCGGGATGCACGAGCGCCCCAGTGGTGCCAGAGGCGATGGCGCAAGGTATGCGGTGTTCTACTGCGAGGCGCACGAGGTCTAGGACTGCCGGGACAGGCTCGATGCTGTCGAGGCAGCCCAACAACTGGCTTCGCGACGCCGCGATGATCGCGTCGCGGTCCAGGCGGGACGCGTCGGGCAGTTCGTCGAGCAGATCGCCAATGCTCAGTCCGATCCGCGCCCGGTACCACTCGGGGTCGAGTTCTGATCCGTGCGAGGCGAGGGCGCGGGCAAGCGCTGTCTGGCGGGCCACGCTGGTATCGGCGAACGTGCCATCGTAGTCGACGATGAGGGCGCCAGCCTGGGCCAGCATGTCGGCGGCGAACCGCTGGATCACAGTCCGGTCCCCCGGGTTGGGAGCTGACGGCCCTCGGTTCGGCCGGTCTGCCGGTGCGAAGGCCGCTGCTGTGGCAGGCTCGGTCTCGGCCGCCGGATTAGCAGCTGACGTGCCGCTGTCGATGAGTCCAGAGGTGTTGATGTGATCAAGCATCTGACCGCGTCCGTGTTCGTATTCGCCCGGATCGGGGGCGAGTGGCGGGTGGCGATGGTGCAGCAGCCGCGCCTGGGAAAGCGGATGATCCCCGGCGGGCATGTCGAGGACGACGAGACGGCCGCGGAGGCCGGCGAGCGGGAAACCGAGGAGGAGACCGGTCTGCGCGGCGTGAAGTTGCTGGAGCCTGCGCGCCCCGATCTGCCGTCGGGGTATCCGCATCCGCGCATGCCGCAGCCGTGGTGGGTCAGTGAACTTCGGGTGCCTGCGGACAACCATCTCGGCGAGCCGCACGTGCACGTTGACCATGTCTTCGTGGCTTTGGCCGATCCTGACGAACCTGCCGGAGATGGTGTGCACGAGACGGTGTGGATGAGCCTGGAAGAACTGTTGGAGCACCCCGACGTGTTCGAGGACACCAAGCTGTTGGCCAAGGAACTGTTTCCGCGCATCGGAGAGATCGCGCCGGTGGAATCCATCTGATCGGTCACCGCACCGTCGCGGCCGGGGCCGGGCGGGCACCGAATCGGCACGTGCCTTCCGCGCAGGTCCCGTTCCGGCCGCGCCAGGGCTGTGCAAGACAGGCTCGGTCGATGTCCCAGGCTTCGGCGATCCAGGCACGCATCTGCTCGGCGGCTTCGTTCTCGTCCACGGTGCGTCGGTCGAGGATGCGGATACGGTCTGGGTCCTCGGCGGCGAGTGTGAGGTACAAGGTGGCTGCCCGTCGCTGCAAGGTGCGGTCCGCGTCGTTGTAGGTGAACGTTCCGCGTTGCTCGGCGCGCCGCATCGCCAGGTCTGGGTCGTCGACGATCAGGATGGTGAGGTCCGGCAGCGCGCGCCACGCCGTAGCAAAATCCAGCAGCGCCCTGGCGCGCATTGCGGCCGCCGCGTCGGAGGTTTCTGTGAGCAGCGCCTGGTAGATGGCGGTGGTGTCCAGGCCGCGGCCCTCGATCACAAGCCTGCCGTCGGCGAGCGCTGGAATGGCGAGATCCAGGTCGTAGGCTTTGATCGCGAACAACAGCAGAGCCTCGGTACCCGGCGTTCCGCTGCGCAGGAACATGTCGCCGTCTGCTGCGTCGATCAGGGTATGCAGCAGTGCCCGGCCGAGGTCGTCGCCGTTCTTGCGGGCGGAGAACTCCTCCAGAACGAGGGGTGCGCTGCGACCAGATGCAGGGAGCAGGGTTCTGATGCGGTCGGTCAGGTACGTTTTGCCGACTCCGTTGATGCCCTCGATCGAGATCAGTGTGCCGCGCTTGCACGGCGAATTCGGTGCGGTGCACACAGGGCTCTCCTGCTCAGACATCGAAGATGGCTTCTTGGACGGGTTTGGTCGCCTTCGCCGTGTGGCCCGCGACGGACATCAAACTGCTGAGGTCGTGCGGGTCGCCGTGTTGATCGGCAAGGACGAGAAGGCGGGCGAGCACGGTCACCGTGACTTGGACATCTGCCATCGCGCGATGCCGGTCGGTCGGTCGTGGGATGTCGAAACGGGTGAGCAGCCAATCCAGGGAGTGACCGGGCAGGTCTGGTAGCAGTGCGCGGGAGAGTTTGACGGTGTCGAGCAGATGCGTGCGCGCTAGGACCGGGCAGGCGTCGCGCCGTGCGTAGATGAGGTTGCCTTCGACGCTGGCGCTGTGGGCGACGAGTAGGTACGGCGGGGCGGTCAGGAGCTGGTCGAGTTGGGCGAGGACCACCTCGGCGGAGGGCCGGTCCTGGAGCATCTGCGCGGTGATGCCGGTCTGCTCGGTGTCGAAGCGTGTGACGGGGGCGTGCGCGGGTGGGCGCATCAACGCCTCGAAACGGCCGATCTCACGAGGGCTCGTTCCGTCGAATCGCAGTGCCACGGCGGCTACTTCGATCGGTTCGGGGGAATGTCCGGCGGGGGTGGTGGCTTCGAAGTCGATGACGACGAAGGTGGTCGCGCGGAATTCCGGGTCGACGCTGAGGGGCGGCACGGTCGTTCTCCAGATCGGCTGTGGGGCACAATTCGCGGCTGGGGCTCGGGGCGGGTTAGGGTCCTCGGCCTGTGGTGGCGCTCGGGTCGGCGGCGGTCATTGCGTCCATGCGGTGACCTGTTTCTCGATCACGAGAGCGTGGGCGTCGATGCTGTCCTCGTCGTCGCGGTCGGTCAGGATCGGGGCGAGGATCGTGTCGATCACCTGGGCTGCGCCGGGGCAGGGAGCGCGATCGGGCTGGGCGAACGCGGGCCGGGTGTCGCAGGAAACGAGTTTGAACGTGCCGACGCTGTTGGGCACGTGCAGTTCGGCAAGGCGTTCGCACAGGCGGCGCGCCTCAAGCAGATCGATGCGCAGCAGCGGCGCGTAGTGGTTCCAGCGCTCAGATGGATGCGGTTCGAGCACGGTCAGCCCTGGGAGGCCGGCGAGCCGATCGAGCAGGCGCCGAGTCTGGGCTTTGCGGCGGACGAGCAGGTAGGGCAAGTGGATGGCGTTGAGCGCCGCGATGGCCGCCAAGGGTTCGGCGAGCCGGTAGTTCGCGGCGGCCCTGGACAGTGGGGCTTGTCCAGCCGGGGGTGTCTGCCAGTGAGTGCGGTAGGCGCGGGCGAGCTCGGCGTGCCGTTCGTCGCGGGTGAGCAGGAATCCGCCTTCGCCCGACCAGAGGATTTTGCCGTCCTTGGTGCTGAAGGCGCCGTAGTCGCCGATCGTTCCGGCGGCGATATCGTCGCGGGAGCTGCCGATGGCCTGGCAGGCGTCTTCGATCACGATCAGGCCGTGGCGTTCGGCGAAGTCGCGCAGCACTGCGGGGTCGCCCATGCGGCCCCACAGGTGCACGGGCATGATCGCGCGGGTGCGTTCGGTCAGGCGGCGCGCCGCGTCCTGGTAGTCGATGTCGAGGGTGTGCGGGTTGCTGTCGACGAATACCGGGCGGGCGCCCGCGATCAGGATCGGCGCGGCGGACATCACGACCGTGAGGGCGGGCAGCAAGACCTCGTCGCCGGGGCCGATCCCGGCGCACGCCAACGCGGTGTGCAGGGCGGCAGTACCGGAGGAGACGGCGAGGGCGTGTGCGTCTAAGAAGAACGCGGACAAGTTCTCCTCCAATTGTCCGGCCCAGCGCGCTGCGAACGGGTCGGGCATCTGGCCCAAGGCGGCGGTGAGCGCGTCGAGCAGGTGCCGCTGCTCGCGCTTGTCGGGCGGGATTGCGATCATCGGACCTCCGTAAGGTGCAGCATCTGCGGGAGGCTGCGCACGAGCGGGAACATGCTCACGCAGTCGCGCCCGAGCAGTGCGCAGTCGGTGCACGCGGGCCGGTCGGCGAACAGGGTGCGTGCATCAGCGCCCTTGATGCTGCGGTGCCGGTCGGGTGGGGTCGCGGCGATCCGCAGGTCCGAGGGGCAATCCCACAGCGAGCCGTTGGGTTGGGCGAAGAACAGTTGGGCGCCGCCGAAGCAGTCCTCGACCCGGCGCGGGGTCCGGTCGGTGATGGATGCGATGAACAGGCGCGTGTAGTGCGTGTCCGGAAGCGCGAGCGGCAGACCGGCGGTGTGAAGGTTGGTCAGCCCGGCGGCGATGCGATCGACCTCGTGTCCGTACGGGGTCAGTTCTTCGTCGAGGGCGTGGTCCGGGGAGAGCGAGACCGGCTGGGGCACGTAGTAGTCGCAGCCGAGTTCCACCGCGAGTTCGGCCATTGCGCCGATCTGATCGAGGGTGCGGCGGGAGATCACGCTGTAGATGCCCACACGCGGCGCAGCTGCTTCTCCGCGTGCATCGATCAGGGTCCGGATGCCGCAGAGCACATCGCTGTGTGCGGCATAGCCTCCAAGCGCGGGGCGGAGTTCGTCATTGGCGGCCGCGTCGGTGGAGTCCAGCGATACCGACACCGCGTCCACGCCGAGTTCGACCAGGCGGCTGGCGACGATCGGCTTGGTCAGCGGCACCCCGTTGGTCGCGATCACGACCTGACAGCCGACCGCCTTGACGGTCGCGATCAGATCGAGGATGTGCGGCCAGTCCAGTGGCTCGCCGCCCGCGATCACCACGCGTGCGACCGGGGAGCCGTCGAGGCTGCGGGCGAACGCGAAGATCTCCTCGCGGGTCAGATCGTCGCGGCGAAGGTGGGACAGTGTGCCCGGGGCGGTCGGCACCTGGGCGCGGTGGGCGGCGATCGTGCCGAAGTAGCAATATCCGCAGGTGAATTTGCACACGGAGCGCAGCGCCCACAGCAGGGTGATGTCACGTGCCACAGTCGGCCCCCTCGTCGGCCTCGACCAGGCTGCGGCACAGTTCGGCGAGGCGGTGTGCGGTCTGATTCGCACTCATCCCGGTGACGGTCAGCGGGATGTATCGGTCAGGTTCGGCCTCAGCCAGCACCCGATAGAGGTCCTCGATGCGGGCCACCAACTGCCGGTCGCGTTGAGTGAGTGTGACGTTCAGGCGCTGCTCGAACCGGTCGAGGCAGGTGTCGCGGTCGGCGAGCAGCAGGATCGTGTAGTCGGGTGGCGGGCGGAAGAGCACGGCTTGACGCAGGATCTGTCGGGCCAGGGCGAGCGCGTCCGCGCCAGGGTCGGCCTGCTCGATGATCGCGGCCTGGTACACGGCGACCGTGTCGATGCCGCGGTCTTCGAGGACAAGGGCGAGGCCGGGTGTGTGCTGCGGGGCGTAACGTTCGTATTCGCGGGTCTTGAGAGCCAGCAGCGCGAGGGTTTCGACAATCGGGTGGCCGGTGCGTAGGTAGACATCGTCGGCTGCGGACAGCGCGCTGATCAGCCGTCCGGGCAGGGTATCCGGGTTCTGGTCGGTCAACTCGCCTAGGCGCAGGCATCCGGGGCCAAGCAGCGGCGTGGCCGCTTTGATCGCCGTCGTCTTGCCGACGCCGTTGATGCCTTCGACGGTGACCCACAGCGGAGCGATGCTCGCGCCCGCGCCGGGGCGCGCCGACACGGGTGTCGCCGCGGTCGCGGTCACAGCGGCTTCCTGGCGACGTAGAGGATTTCGGTGGCCACCCGTGGGGCGCATGCGGCGGTGATCGTGCCGAGCAGTGCGGCCGGTACCCGCTCGACCAAGTCGTAGTACCAGGTGGCGGCGCCATGGCCGTAGCGCTCAGCCAGTTCGGTGGCGAGGGTTACGGGTTGGCCAGGCGGGAGTAGCCCGATCTCCTGCTCGACCACCAGGCCAAGGGATTCCAGCGCGTCAATGGTTTCCTGCCGCGACCATTCGTAGACGTGCACGCGGTGTTGCAGCGGTCGGGGCGGATCGCCCTCGGTGGCCGGGGTGGACAGATACAGCACGCCGCCGGGGCCCAGCGCGTCTGCGGTGTGGCGCAGGCTCGCGGCCCCCAGCGGGCCGGGAAGGTGTTCGAGCGCCGACGTGTAGATCGCCACATCGGCCTGCGCGACGGTGAACGGTTCGGAAACGTCGCAGTGGACGAACTCGACGGCGAACGTATCGCCGTAGGCGGCGCGGCAGCGCGCGAGCATGTCGTGCGCTTCAGAGACGTTCTCATCGGAGATGTCCAGGCCGACGTACCGCAGGATGTGCGGGGCATAGCGGTGAAGCAGCGGTAGCGCCAGACCGCGCCCGCAGCACACGTCAAGGACAGTGGCTCCCTCGGGGCAGCGCTCAGCGATCAGCAGGTGCTGTAACAGGTTCATGATTCCGGTGGGTTTGGCCTCGCCCCGGTGCAGCGCGTGATAGAAGTCGTCCATCTGGTTGGTGCTGTACGGGCCGATCATCGGGGTGCCGGGTCGGGTGGTGCACTGTTCCGGCAGTGCGGATGCTGATTCGGTGGCGGTCATGACTGCGCCTCCCAGGGGAAGACCACCCAGCCTCGGGTGGTGAGGGCCGTATACGTGGGGATCTCGGACGCGGGCAGGTCCGGGTCGAGGTTGGCTTGGTTCAGCACGCACACGGCGGTGCGTACACGTGTGGCGCCGGCACGGCGTGCCAACTCCGCGGTGACGCGCACGGTGTGGCCGGTGCCCGCCACGTCGTCCACGATCAGCACGTCGAGGCCGGTCAGGTCGCCGAGCGTGGACGGATTGCCGATGCGTACCTGCGGGCTCTTCGGAGCGTCGATCCCGTCGCGTAGCGTGTGGGTGACCTCGACCGTGCGCAGGTCGCGCACCTGCAGCAGGTGGGCGACCAGGACTGCGGGCACCGCGCCGCCGCGCAGAATTCCGATCAGGCAGTCCGGTGCGCGGTCAAGGGATGCGGCCTCCGCGATGGAGCGGACGTGGGCCTCGACGGCAGGCCACGACAACCGGTTGGTGCGGGGTTCATCGGCCACGCTGGTCACCCCACAGCAGGATGTGCAGGCGGCCGGTCAGGTTCCATCCATGTTCGAGGGCCGTGTCAGCCAGTTGGCGCATACCGGCGATGACCTCGTCGGCCGAGGTGGCTTGCGGCATCACCCACACCGGATGAAGCCCGTAGGCATCTTGCAGTGCGGCGATCTGCGCTGCGTCGTCCGCACCGCAGACCACGAATTTGAATACAGCCTTGCCGTTGGCGGCGAACGCGGTCAGTGCCGCGGCGTCGATCGGACGGCTGCCCAGCCCGGCGTTGCGCAGCTTCGGCGAGACATTGAACTGCCCGACCAGGTCAGTCAGCTCCGGCGGTGGCGGAATCGTGCCGTTGGTTTCCACCTCGATGCGCCGACCCGCCGCCCGCAGCATGGCCGCCAGGTCGGTGATCGCCTCGGCTTGCAACAGCGGCTCACCACCGGTGATCACGACCAGCTCGGTACCGAGCGCCAGCAGTTGGGTCGCAGTGCTCTCGACAGTGAGGCGCCGGGTCTCGGCCGCTTGGTCGTGGCGGCGCCAGTCCCAGCTGTGCCGGGAATCGCACCAGGTGCAGGCGAGGTTGCAGTCAGCCAGCCGCACGAATGCGGCGCGCTGTCCGCAAGACGGTCCCTCGCCTTGGAAGGTGGGACCGAACAGCTCGTTGACCAGGAGATACCCGGCCTGCTGCGCGGTGGATGCCAGTGCCAACGTCACGACGTGACCTCCCGACGCGATGCGGGAAGGTATTCGGCCCAACTGTTGACGGTCTCGCTTACTCGGACGCCGATCAGCCGCCCGTTGAGATCCGGCGCGAGATGGCGCTCAAACCAGTCGGCCAGGTGGCGGGCAAGCAGTTCGCTGGTCGGGTTGTCGTCGAGTACCTGGTTCAGGTCCCGGTGGTCCAGCGACGTGCCGATGTAGTCGCCCAGGGGTTTCAATTCGGCGAAGTCGTCGACGAATCCGGTCGCGGTCAGTCGCTCGCTTTCCAGCGTGATCTCGACGCGGTAGCTGTGCCCGTGGATACGGGCGCACTTGTGTTCCTCGGGCAGGTCACGCAGGTGGTGCGCTGCCTCGAACGTGAAGGTCTTGGCGATGCGGTACACAGGGCTGGCTCCGTGGATTGGTGCGAGTCGGGCTAGCGTGCGGTCACGGCGGCGAGGTATGTGCTGGCCTTGATCGGATCTAGTAGCCAGTCGGCGAAGTCGTCGGGTGCGGAGAAGCCGTTGGCGAACCGGTCGGCGACGTCTTGGTGTTGTCCAGCGGCGCCGAGGATGTCCAGCACGTGCGGGGGCGGCGGGGCGAGCATCGCGTTCGTCCATGCCGTGCACACGGCGACTCTCGCCCAGTAGGAATCGAACGTGGCTTGCATGAACGCCTGGTCGTAGGGGCGGTCGCCGTGTGCGAGGATCGCGGCGAGGTAGGTGTCCGCGGCGCGGGAGGCGTTGTTGCTGCCCTGGCCGGTGATCGGATCGTTGGCGACGACGACGTCCGCGATGCCCAGGGCGAGGCGTCCGGAGGGCAGGGCCGCGATGGGGTGGCGCACCACGGGCGCATAGCGGCCGGCCAGCGTCGCACCCGGGTCGGTCAACTCGGCTTCGGCGCAGCGCTCGTATTCCCAGGGGGCGAACCGGCGGATCAGCTCAAGGGTGTGCGCCAGGTGCGCGGCTGGGTCGTCTGCGACTTGGTCGAATGTGTCGATGGGGCCGCCGGGAATGCCTTCCCAGAACAGGATGTCGCAGGTCCCCGACGTGGTCAGCGCCGGGATGACGATCAGCTCGCCGACGGTGGGGATCAGGTTGAAGCGCACTGCGCTGGTATCGGGATGTTCCTCGCGGGGCCGCACTGCGTGGACGTAGGCGACCGCGAGAGAACGCTGCGGTGCCGAGTATGGGGAGCGTTCGGCGTCCCGGTCGAACAGTTCGACAATGTCGCCTTTGCCCGCAGCGACGATGACCAGATCGTAGAGGGCGGCGAGGTGGTCGAGGTCGGAAACGGTGGCCGCGTTGATCACCACAGTTCCGCCGCGCTCGGCGAAAAGCTCCAGCCACGCGGCCATCTTCAGGCGCTGGTCGACAGATTGAGCATACTGACTCAGCTGGCCAAGCCAGTTGATAGCGGGAGCTGCGTCGGGACCGGGCACGCTGACCCCCAGCCCGTCGATGCGATGTCCGCTCCCGGCCGCAGACCACAGATCCACTCCGAGGGCGCGTCGCTCCATCTCGAGAGCGGCGCCGAACATGCATTGAGTCGAGGTGACCCTGCCATGGCGTATCTCGCTGGCGGGGCGCTGGCTCATCACGGTCACCTCGTATCCTCCGGCCAGCAGCAGGCCGTGGGCGAGTTGAAGGCCGGCCTGTCCGGCGCCGACGATCAGGATCTTGCGCATCTCTCCCCTTGTTGGTTGGGCATCAGTGGCTGGGCAGCAGGTTCAGGGCGTGACGGATCAGAGCACGCAGTGCCTCGCGCACGTCGCGGCGGTCACGTGCGTCGGCCGTGGTCAGCGGGATGCCGGGCGACAGATCGAGTGCGTCGCGCACCTCGGCTAGCTCGTGGGTCAACTGGCCGTCGAACAGGTTGACCACGACGGTGAAGGGGATATCGCCTCGCCGCTCGAAGTACGCGATAGCGGGCCAGCTCGCGGCGAGATTCCTCGTGTCGACCAGCACGATCGCGGCGAGCGCGCCGCGCGCCAGGTCATCCCACAGGAACCAGAAGCGGTCTTGGCCGGGGGTGCCGAACAGGTAAAGCGTCAGCCCGTCGTCAACGGCGATGCGCCCGAAGTCCATCGCCACGGTCGTAGTGGTCTTGCCGCGCGCGAAGGACACGTCGTCGGCCGGCGCCGCGGCCACGGGCATCAGGGCCTCGGTGCTCGCGACCGGGATCTCGCTGATGGCGGCGACGAACGTGGTCTTGCCCACGCCGAAGGCCCCGGCGATCACGATTTTCGCGGACAGGGCGAGGGAGGCGTCAGAGATTGTCGAGGCCACGCAGCACCCTCTCCAGCAAGTGGCGGTCCGGGATGTCGGCGGCCGGGGGGTGGATGCGCACTCGGCCGACCGCGGCGAGGTCGCCGACCAGGACGCGGATCACACCGAGCGGCAGCGCCAGACCCGTGGCGAGTTCCGCGATCGTGCGCGGATACCGGCATGCCTCGTACACCGCGGCGGTCTCCGGCAGCATGCCGAGCACGCGCTGCGGATCGAACTCGACTGTGCTGATCAGCCGCTCGACGCCGAGGAATCGGTCCGCTGCGGTACGTCCCCGAGTGATGCCGTAGGGGCGCACCCGCGACGGGCGGCGCGGTGCGTGGAGTGCGTACGTGCGCGTCACACGACCAGCCCGCCGCGCAGCTGCTGGCGCACCTGCGGCGTCAGGAGCACCCCGACGCGCTGGGCGAACAGCGACATCTCGTAGCTGACCTGGCCGAGCTTCGCGTCGTGTTCGGTGATGACCGCGAGCGCGGCGCCCTCGCCGAGCGCGGTCACTATCACGTGTCCGTTGCCGTAGCGCAGGATCGACTGCTGGTAGCCCTCGAACCCGAACTCGCGCCCCACCGCGCTGGACAGCGCGTACACAGCGCTGGCGGTCGCCGCGAACCGGTCAGCCTGGTCAGTTTGCATGCTCATGGACGCCGCCAGCTTCATGCCGTCGGTGGATAGCACGATGGCACTGGTCACCCCGGTGGTCGTCGAGGCGAACCGGTCGACGAGGAAGGCCACCTCCTGCGCACCGCCTTCGGCGATCACTGCTGCTCCCACGGTCCCTCCCACGAGGTCGATGCTGTGTCGTGCGTAGAGGCTGTTTCGGCGTGGGCGCGCCGCTCGCCCGCCTCGAAGTCGTTGAGGTCGTCGCGGACGGACTGCGGATCGGGAGGCCGCGCGGACGGCGCGGTCGGCAGCCACGGCCCCGGGTCTTGGGACGCCCGTGTCCGGCGCGGCAGACCGTTCTTCGTCGTGCCCGCGGCCGGGGCGGCGAGGGTCTGCACCCCCCACCAATCGCCGCTCGACGCCGCGGAGAGCACAGGCACAGGTACGGGCGAAGCCGCGGGGACCGGTGCGACGGCCTCCGGAGGGATGATCACGTGGCCGGGCAGGGTGACGTAGGCGATCGTGCCGCCCCCGGGTCGGGGAGCGAGTTGGACGTAAAGCCCGTGGCGGTGCGCGATGCTGGCCACGACGTACAGCCCCATCTGCCGCGCCGAGCGGGCGTCAAGTACAGGGCTGGTGGCCAAGCGGGCGTTGAGCTCCGCAAGCGCCGTCCACTCGATCCCCGGACCGGAGTCGGCAATCTGAATCAGCACCGAGCCGTCGCGGTCGGGATGCCCGGACAAGGTGACACGGGAAGAAGCCGGCGCATACGAGACCGCATTGTCGAGCAGCGCGGCGAGCAGGTGAACCAGGTCGTCCGACACCCCGGGCGGCACGGCGGCGGCAGGCATCGCCGTGAGCTTGACCGGCTCGAAATCAGCCGAGGCACACTGCGCGGCGCGCGCCACGTCCAGCAGCGTGACCGGCCCCTCCAACCCGTCGCACACCTGCCCGCCAGCCAGAAGCAGCAGGCCCTCGGCATAGCGCCGCAGCCGGTTGGCGTCGTGGTCGACGGCGTACAGCGCCTTGAGCGTGCCAGGCTCCACCGCCTCGCGCTCCACCTCGTCGAGTACGCGGATCAGGTGGTAGGTCAACGCCATCTGCCGCCGCGCGAGCGTCGACATCAACACACACAAATCACCGTCCAGGCGCGGTACGGGCTGCTCGACGAATTCCTGCGGGACGGCTTCTATCGGTTGCCGAGTAACCTGGCGCCGCCAGCGTCGCCTGAGGATCACGACGCTCTCACCCCCCGCCCGAGGCGGCCAGGATCGGATGGCGGATGGCAGACCCATGGACTGCTGCCCGAGCGGGCAGGAGACCGGACACTGTGATCGCGTCCGCGCACGCCCGGCAAACGGTGATCGGCACCCCACACGGACCGGTGAACAGCGCGCCGGTACCGGGCTCGACCAGGCCGCGGCAGTACGGCGCGGCAGTCTGATGGCCCCAGCACAGGCAACGGCAAACTCGCTCGCGATCCGCTGCCGCCAGGGGAATCCACACGGTTACCGTGTGGCCCGCGGGGTGAACGATCGAGTCGATGCGCGCGCCGTAGCCGCTGACGACCACCAGACCCCTGAACTCCTCGGCCTCTTCGAAGTCCTCAGGCTCCGGAATCGCGAGCCGCCCGCAACCCTGATCCTGCACGGTGACGGTGACCCGGTCCGGGCCGCACGCGTCGGACTCAAGTTGGAAGGACACGCACACCATCGCGTCCGCAGTCCGCGGACCGTGCTTGACGGCGTTGCCTACCAGCTCACGCACGCTCATCCGCACGGCATACGCCAACTCCTCGTCTCCAAGTCCCCAGGTAGCGAGAACATCGCTGGAGAGTTGGCCAAGACTGTGGGCGATCCTGTCGGTCGCGGGTAAGCACAGATGGCTGATCCGGAAGGTCGGATCAACGGCGGCGAGACGCCGCGGCCCGGTGGCCCGGTCAAGGCCGGATTCGCATGGCGATGGATTCACTGTGAGCCATCCTTGATTCCGCCGGCGATGATGAGTGCGAGCCTGGCCGCGACCTGTGGCGTAACGCGGCCAAGCAGCACCATCGATTGACCGTCAAACCGAACTGTGGACAAGCCAGGCAGGTCACGGGCCGGTGCGAAGCCAGCGCCCGCAAGCGCCTGCGTCAGGGCATAGAGCGCCCTCGCTGCCTGGCTGCCCTCCCCGCCGCTCACGCCGCCTCCGGCGCGACTGAGCGCCAACCACTGAGCAACCTCTCGACGGAGCATCTGCGAGTCAGCACGTTGCATCCCTCCACCTGAAGACCCCTGCCGTGGCGAGTGAGGCGAATGAAGAATTCGGACACGTTGAGCAAACCGCGGATCACTCGGTGTGGGTACGCTGTCAAGCACTGCGATGTGGTGAAAGCGGTGAAAGATCGCAACGGAGCCGAAGGAGCGCTACCAGAGCCATGACAGAGGCACGTCAGCCCAACCGGAAGCTCGCCGCGGTCATCGCGGAAGCCGGGCTGTCTCACGCCAGCGTCGCGTCCGCGTTCGTGCAGGTTGCCCTGGAGAACGGAGCGCACGACTACTCCTCGATCGGCCGCTCCCACGTCACGCACTGGGTCGGGGGAACGCAGCCCTCCGGGGCCGCCCCGGGCTTCTTGTGCGAGGCGCTCTCGCGCCGCCTGGGACGAACGGTCACACCAGGGGACATCGGGCTGCGCACACCGGACGGTCCGCCCGTGATCGACGTCGACTGGGACAGCGATACGCTGGCCGCGCTGACCGACTTCGCGAATCACGAGGTGGATGTGGACCGCCGCAAGGCGCTGGGAGCTGCCGCCTACTCGGTGGCGGCGCTCGCGCTGCCAAGCAGCTCCTGGTGGGCACGGATGGCCCAGCGCAGTTCCGCCCGGCCGGGTACGGGCACCGTCTCTGTCGGCGAAGGCGACGTCGAAGCCGTCCGCGAGATGGTCTCCGCCTTCTCCCGGTCCGACCAACGCCGAGGCGGGGGCCACGCCCGCTCCACCGTCGTGCACTACCTGACCTCGGACGTCGCCAGGCTTCTGCGCGGCCGCTACACGCACGAGCCGGTACGCCGCGCGATGTTCTCCGCTGCAGGCGAACTCGCCTACCTGGCGGGTTGGATGGCATTTGACAACGGGCAGCACGCTCACGCGCAGGCCGGATTCCGCCTCGCCGTGCGGTTGGCAGCCGAAGCCGACGATCAGCCCCTCGCTGGACACATCCTGCGCGCGATGGCGCATCAGGCTATTGACCTCGGTCATGTACGCCCAGGAGTGGAGCTCGCTGCCGCGTCCATAGACGGCGCCCGCTACACACTGGCCAGTCCTCGCGAACGTGCGCTGTTGGGAGTCGTCCATGCGCGCGCATTGGGCGCGTCCGGCGATACGCGAGCAGCGGCAGCCGCGCTGTTGAGGGCAGAGTACGATCTCGCCGACGCGCGTGCCGGAGACGAAGAGCCCAGCCGGGTCTTCTTCTTCGGCGAAGCCAGCCTCGCGCATGAGACCGCATGTACTCTGCGCGACACCGGTGATCTTGCCGGAGCGCAACGGGAGTTTCGCCGCAGCGTCCGCACGCGCAGGGCAGACACCTTCACACGGACCCACGCCGTGACTCTGGGCTACCTTGGCGCCGTACAGGCACGCCAGGGCAGTATCGAAGAAGCCTGCGCCACCTGGTCCAGGGCACTGGACGCCATGGACGGCATCCACTCGGCGCGAACCCGCGCCGTTGTCGCCGACATGCGCTCGGCCGTTTCGCCACTGCGAGGACGCGGCATACCAGCCGTGGCCTCGTTGGACGCTCGCGCCGCGACCTACCTGGCCGCTACGTGAACCCCACCACCGACAACAACCGACTGCGCTGCCGACGCGCCGCCGAATGAGACGGGAGCCGCAATGCCCGCTGAGACGTTCGAACTTGAAACCATCGCCCACGTTGTAGGCGGGCGCATTGAGCCCACCGACGACTACTGGGGCGGCACACGCTCCATCATCCGGATCGACAATCCACGATTCACACCAGAGGCCACAGTCGGACTCGACGACTTCAGCCACCTTGAGGTCGTCTTCCGGTTCCACCTGACAGACCCGACGGACTTGAACCTCGGCGCGCGCCGGCCGCGCGACAATCCGGACTGGCCGCCCGTCGGCACCTTCGGTCACCGCAACATGCGACGCATCAACTGGCTTGGAGTTTCCCGCTGCCGTCTGATCAAGGTCGATGGACTGGACCTCCACGTGGAAGAACTCGATGCCGTAGATGGCACACCGGTGCTGGACATCAAGCCCTGGTTCACTGAGTTCGGCCCCCACGGCGAGGTGCGCCAAGCAGCATGGAGCACCGAAATGCTCGGCAACTACTTCGCGAACCCAAGGCAGGATTAGCTGACTGCTCACGCCTACCTCACGGACTGCCCGCAATAAGACGGCAGCCCCGTAGACCACTTTGCATTCGAGAAAATCGAACGGACTCCGCTCGCCGAACTGCCCGTCGTGATCAGCCGCAGCGAGGTTCGGCCCGCCAATACCGTTGCCGCTCTCCTCGTTCCAGTCGCGAGCCGACCGAACGAGTACCGCGAACGCCTCGACTGTGTCGCCGAGCGAATCTCGCATCATAGATTCGGTGGGAATGCGCACGGGACGAAGGATCAAGGCACGTTCGGCAGGAAGCTGGGATCCCAACTGATCGTCAAGCAGTCGGACAGATCGATCTGACCTGCCGACTCCCGAGAAAAACGGACAGCACTGCATCTCAACCAGCCCATTGGGCCGCGATCTCGCGGCATGCGAGCTGCTGAACAATGTCTCGTACGGCCGAGTCTGCCGCGTCCTCGCCCGGAGTTTCCTCGACCTCGATATGGCTCACCAAGGGCGCCAAGGACCTGTTGATTACATCAACGGGCAGGCCACATTCCCTGGCGTGCATTACCGCTCCGTTCAGTCCGGCCGCGATCTTCGCCGCGCGATCGACAGCGGCCAGGACGTCACGCACCGCTGTGGCCAGTGCCTGCGTAGCCATCGAATGCTGGATATCAACAGTCTTCACGGTCGCGCTCCTCTCGCCTGCGGGTCCGGCTGACGAGCCCGTACTGGCACGCTATAGTCACGTCACGCTGCGTATGGATACGATTCGTATCGGTGAGAGGATGCAGATGGACCGCGCAATCCACGAGCGCATCCGGATGTGGCGCGTCTATCGCGGGTTGACCCAAGCTCAAGTCGCCGCCGCATTTCGCCCCTCACGCTCAGAGGTGTGGGTAAGGAAGCTGGAGGCCGGCGAGCGGCAGGCCGACCCGCGCATAAGCGTGCTTGAGGAACTCGCCAGAATTCTCGACGTATCACTAGCCCGATTGCTCTCCGACGATGCGCCCACAGGTGTCCAGCCAGCTGAGTCTGAAGACGATCCAGCGCTCCTTCGTGCGGTACTCCTAGCGCCACATCGACCTACGGCCACAGTGGCTGAGCCGACGCACATCCTGCGCCAGGCAGCGTGGGGGTTCGACGCATTCCAGTCAGGCCACTACATCACCCTGCTGCGTGCGATGCCGGGCTTGGTCAAATCCGCCCGTGCGCTTCCGCATACCCCGGAGGGCGATCGAGCTGCCTATCGCGTTCATCACCTGGCCGCCACCGTGCTGATGAAGTACGGCGGAGGCGCGGCAGCCTGGCACGCTGCCGACCGTGCCATCGACTTCGCGCGCGCCTCAGGCGATCCCATCGCTGTGGCGCTCGCCGGGCAGATCACCGCCTACACGCTGATGTCGATCGGCGAGCCGGCGACCGGACTTGAAACCGTCGAACTCTTGATAGAAGAGCTGGCTAGACCGCTGTCCGCCCTCGACGGCGATGGCTATACGGCGTTGGGCATGCTCTGGCTCAAAGGAGCCGTCGCCGCAGCCGAGATCGGTGATGCCAGAACAGCTCAGGCAATGCTCGCCCACGCCGCGACGGCGGCGGAACATGTCCCCCTCGGCGCGAATCGTTGGCGCACCGGATACGACGCGCTCAACGTCCGTCTGCACATCGCGTCGATCGAGCATCAACTCGGCCGCTATGGCGACGCTGCACGAACAGCAGAGTCGATCCCCAGTGCTGTTCTCGCATCGCTTCCGCGCGAGCGGCGTGCCCATCACAGGATCGAGTACGCCCAAGCCCTCGTAGCGCTCAACAGGACCAACGACGCCCTCTCCGCACTGCTCGCCGCTGAAGCGGACAGCCCACAGGAAGTGCACACCCGTCCCACGGCCCTTGCACTGATCACCAAGCTGCTTGCGCAGCACGTCGGACAGCCGCCGTCGAAACTCAGCGATCTGGCAGCGCGCAGCGGACTCGCCCGGCCCTGATACGGTGCGCCACGTGGACGCGATCTCCGAAACTCTCGGCGCCCCGCGCGTCGAAACCAACCCGGTACTCTATCTGGTCGGCTGCGCAGCGCCTCCAGTGCTGCACGTCCGCACCGCGATCGAACTCGCGCAATCCCACGGTTACGACACTTGCCTGGTGCTCACGCCGACAGCCGACCGGTGGCTTGCAGAGCAACGCACCGAGCTCGAATCGCTCACCGGCCATCCGGTGCGATCGGCCTACAAACTGCCTGCCGAGCCTGACGTCCTGCCCGCTGCCGACCGATTCATCGTTGCACCCGGGACGTTCAACACCATCAACAAGTGGGCGGCCGGGATCTCAGACACGCTCGCTCTTGGCCTGCTAACGGAGGCCGCCGGACGCGGAACCCAGCCGATCACCGTCCTGCCGTACCTCAACGCCTGGCAAGCCGGCCACAGTGCCTTTCAAACCAGCGTCGACCGCCTCCGCGCGATGGGAATCGATGTTTTGCTCGGCGAGCAGTATTTCGTCCCGCACGTACCCAAGTCCGGCCTGAACAGGCCGAGTTCCTATCCGTGGCACCTGGCCTTCGACGCAGCCCATCAGCTGTAGATCCAACAACTGGCCCATCCGAGCATCCATTGGAGTCCAGACTCCCAAGGAAATCGGGCGCATCAGTTGCCGCGGAACGGGCGGAGAGCTCGCACGATCAGCACGCCATGCGTACCCGAACCTGAAGGGCAACGGATCGGGGCGTTGTTACCGCTTGCATGCAGCGGTTTACCCGAAGCACACATTGTCACACCTTGAGGAAAATTCAAATGAATAGGCACCCGAGAATGAGATGCGACCGGCGACCCGCCCATTTCGCAGTCCGATCCGGAGTCATTCGTCGTCCAGATCATCGAGGTCATCTCGGCCGTCTGAGCCAAACTGGCGCTCGTGAAGCTTAAAAATCTGATCTGGAGTGAGATGGGTGCTTGGCAAAAGGTCTGGATGTTCACGACGCAGGAATTCCATCATCTCGCCAAAGATGAATTGAGCTTCCGGGCGACTGAGGCTAACCAAGGCGCTCGCCATATATGTACCGGCCAGCATAATATCGGCTGGACCGTTTGGTTCTAGCGATTCGGCAAACACTAGCTTCGCGAGTACTACCTTAAAAATTCCGTGCCGGGTAGAAGCAGTTGTTGCATCCGGCATCGTGCTCCATGAAAAATCGTCATCGAGGCTTCTCTTGGGCGCATATTTCGCGATGACATGCGGTATCACTGGATCAGTGAGACTTAGAAACGCGTCATGCAGGGTTTCGTACGCCAATTGAAGTTTCTGATAGACAGCGCTCGGCTCACCCTTCCTGCCGTGAATTGCGATAGCCTGGTCAAATCGTCTTTGCGCGAGCAGAAGCTGATATACACCGTGCCGGTAAAAGCTCTCGCCAGGTTCACTGGTATCGATATCTCGATTCCAGAGATGCGTAAGGGACGCCCATGCGTCAAACTCTCTGGCTATCTCCAGTTTGCGTTCGGGTGCCAGCTTATTGCGGTCGAGGATGTTGCTGACACCTGGAGCTCCGATGCCCAGAGCACCGCCTATCTCCCTGAGCAGGATTCCTTCGGAATACGCTTCGATTACGAGCTCGTGCTTTACTCTTCGAGCAGCGTCCTCGACATCTCGCGCTGTGCGTATCATTTTCAGGATTTCGGCACTTTCGGACTCACTTGGATCGATACCAACTACATCCGCGAAATAGTTGGCGTTTCGCCGCTTAACCGCCAATCGGGCTTCGAAGCGGTCCAGGTCGGCGGTGTAAATCCAATCGGGAAGGATGCAGGGGATCCCTTCCCAGGACTCGTGGTCAGCGTTCATGCCGCCACCCTAACCCCCTCTGCCCAGTTCGCGGCCAGCAGGCGGTTTCACGGGCCGTGAAGCAGTGACTTCACAACACGTGAAGCACTCCATTTGCCCTCCGAGCTGGCTGCACGTCAGGCTTTGCGGGCAGTGAGGGAGGCTCCGATTGGCGTCATGCAACTATCGTCCCTCCCCTTAAATATACGGATGTTAACCTATGGCAACTACACTGGGAATAGGCATAGGATGATCCTTGTCATAGCTATACTGGCGCCGCCGGTCGTCACGCTGAGTTTCGCGCTTTTGTTTCACAAAACGATAGCTAACGCGCTGAAGTCTGCTGTTGAGGCAGAGATCGGACCGCTCGGCTTGAAATGGCACCAACCGGCCCATGAAGATCAAGGTGCTGATCGGTGAATGAATGCGGTCGTCGACGTCATGCTCCAGGTGGGGACTAAGGACTCGTAACGAAATTGGTTCGCTTAGCCCGCGAGAATGTCTCGTGCATCAGCCTTCGTTGATGCTGTCGGAGGTGGGAGACAGCCGAGACGAAAAAGAACCCGCGTCTGCCGTGGGAGGTCAATGGCGGCTTGTGGGAGCGGATCGAGCCGCTGTTGCCGCAGGCCGAGCGCAAACCAAGGCATCCGGGCCGTCCACGACTGGATGACCGCAAGGTCCTCAACGGCATCCTGTTCGTGTTGTACACCGGGATCCGCTGGGGGCTCCTCCCGCAGGAACTGGGCTACGGCTCGGGGATGACCTGCTGGAGGCGGCTGCGGGACTGGAACGCCGCCGGACTCTGGCAGCGACTGCACGAGCTTCTGCTTTCCGAACTGCGCGCAGTAGCACTGGACTTCTCCCGCGCCGTAGTCGACTCCAGCCATCTACAGGCGATGAAAGGCGGGCCGGCCGCTGGCCCGTCCCCGATCGACCGGGCAAGACCAGCAGTAAGCACCACCTGATCGTCGAGGCCCACGGGCCAAATGGCTCTATCGACGTACACCAGGGCGCTGGGATGCTACGGTCAGTTCCAACAGTACGCGGTCGATAGCAATCCGTAATCACACTGTCCGGGGTGGACGACGCAGCTTGAGCCTGCCTCTACGGTGCAGCGTCGACAACATATCAGGCCATTGAGTTGTGCGCCTCGCCACCTGCGGCGCGCATTGAACCTGCACCGCCGTGCCACGCCACGCTGTGTCGGGCTTATCGAGAGCCGACCGTGACCTGCGCACTCGCAGGAAGGCGCACCGCCCATGTTCGACACCTGCGTCACACCACCCTGTTGTGAACTATCACGACCGGACGGCGTGCACTGCCGCGGACTACGAAGATCGGCGCTGCCAAACGGCGCCGAACCCGTTGAACAGCTCGCATCGCGACGCACCATGTCACCGGGCTGCCGTGGTCGCCACCATGCCTGCGGCACCGAGCGTAATGATCGGGAATCGAGCCGGAAGGCGATGGCCAGTGCTTCGTGATTCGTTGTTCATCAGGCAGCTGATGCGATACATAGCCGTCTTCGCCCTAGTGGCTGTCGGCAGCACCTCGGTCGGAACCGGGTCGGCGGCTGCCGCGACCTCCGCAACGGTCAGCGGGAGCGTGACCTCGGCTGGCAGCCCTGTCGGCGGAACGGATGTTTCAGTCTATTCACCCGGCTCTACCACGGGCGCGGTCGCGGATACTACGAGCGCGGCCGACGGTTCATACACGGTGTCGGTACCGCTCGGTACGTGGGACTTCGTCTTCACCCCCGGTGCTCCCTACGCCGCGGTGACCAAGCACAGCGTCGTCGTCTCCGGCGATCAGACTCTCGACGTCGTTCTCGTCCAAAACGGCGTCGGAACGATGTCGGGTCGGGTGGTGGATGATTTGGGTGCTCCGCTTGCCGGTGTCCAGGTCGGTCTCTTCGATCAGAATCTGGGATCGTACGGAGCGGCTACCGGGTCCGACGGGCGCTTCACCGTCTATGCCAAGAACGGCAGCTACGGGCTGCAACTGTCTGCCGGCGATTCAGTGGTCGGTGACGTTCCCAGGCCGCCATCGGGCGCTTGGTACCTGCAGACCGGGAACCAATCGTTGACCGTCAATGGCGACACCAGCGTCGGCGACATCGCCCTGCCTGCTCTGGTCCACTTGGCGGTGACTGTCTTGGACCCGGCCAACAACCCCGTCGCCGCCGGCGTGAACCCCAGCCCCTACAGCGCCGCCGTGGTTCCCGGCTTCGCCACCCTGCTGGGCATCCCGATCGCATCCGGCGCCGTCATCGGCACCGCACCGCAGTACACCGGCACCGACGGCACGATCCCGGGCTTCACCTACTGGCCGACCACGGCCTTGACACTGAACGTCACCCCGGGCGCATCACCACAACTGCTACCCACCACCACCCCACCCATCAACCTCACGACATCGGCAGACCTCGTCGTCGCTTATCAGACCAACGGATCGGTCAGCCTAATCGCCGGATCCGCCCACTTCTACACCACACTCCAGTCCACAACTCTCAACGTGCCCGCCCCTGGCGTGCTCGCCAACGACAGCAACCCCACCGGCCTGGCCGTGCAAGCGCAACTGGCGCAATCCCCGGCGCACGGCTCGCTGACGCTCAACGCCGACGGCTCGTTCGCCTACACGCCGGCAAACGGATTCGTCGGAAACGACAACTTCACCTACCGGATCACTGCCCCGGGCATACAGACACCGCCGATACCGGTGACGATCACGGTGTCCCCACCGCCCCTGCCCGTGGTCACCGCGATCTCGCCGTCGAACGGACCGGCCACCGGTGGCACGAGCGTGACCATCACCGGCTCGCACTTCACCTCGGCCACCGACGTCACCTTCGGAACCATCGCCGCATCGGCATTCACCGTCATCAACGACACCACCATCACCGCCACAGCACCCGCGGCCGCCCCAAGCCTGGTGGACATCCACGTCTCCACCCAGTTCGGCACCAGCCAGACCACAAGCCCCGACCAATACACCTACAACCCGCCGCCGACCGTCAGCGCGATCAGTCCAGCGCACGGGCCGGAAGCCGGCGGCACGAGCGTGACCATCACCGGGACCGGGTTGTCGGGTGCGACCAGCGTCATGTTCGGATCAAAGCCGGCGACGTCGTTCGCCGTGAACAGTGACACCTCTATCACCGCGACCGCCCCGGCCCAGGCCGACGGCACAATCGACATCACGGTCACCACACCAGCCGCCGGCACCAGCACGCCAGCCTCCACAGACCACTACACCTACGACGAGCCGGCACCAACGATCACCAGGATCAGCCCGTCGCAGGGCCCTAAATCCGGCGGTACGGCGGTGACCATCACCGGCAGCGATTTCACCGGCACCACCGCAGTCAAGTTCGGCACTGTCGCCGCAACCTCGTTCACCGTCATCAGCGACACCTCCATCACTGCCACCGCACCCCCGGCGGCGGCTGTCGGTCCCATCGACATCACCGTCACCACCAGCCCGGGCACCAGCGCCACCGGAGCAGCCGACCGGTACACCTACGCCTACCCGTTCAACGGCTTCCTCGCCCCGGTCATCAGTTCCGACTACAACCAGGTCCACGCCGGACAGGGAATCCCCATCCAATTCCAGATCGGTGGCGACCAAGGCCTGAGCATCATCGCCTCCGGCTTCCCGACCGTGCAGCAGATCAGCTGCTCCACCGGCGCGCCGATCAACACCGCCACCCTCACCGACACCGCGGGAGGCGGTGGCCTGTCATACAGCGCGAGCACCAGCACGTACAGCTACGTTTGGAAGACGTCGAAAACGTGGGCCGGCACATGCCAGCAGTTCGATCTTCGCCTCAACGACGGCATCGACCACGTAGCGCTGTTCTCATTCAAATAGCACCAGCACCGTTGCCCGGCACAAAGTGCCGGGCAACGCCACGCCTGGAGGCCAGTAACTGGCCGACCCTTCATCGCTCGCAGATCGCTGGAGTCGACCGCGGCGTAGGAGAAGCCCAGCAGTCCCACGCCACGCAGCTTAGGACTCCTAACAAGGTTGGTTGCGGAGTCGGCGCCATCATTCTGCTGGCGCCGACTCCGCAACACACTCTGTCAGGAGTCGTAATACCCGATCGTCGGATCAACCCGTCGCAGACACGGCAGCAGAGGTGCATCGCCGAAGTCCCACCTTCCGAATCGAGCTGTCTCGGCAGCCGCGTGAACCACCAGGAACTTCCGCCTACCCGCGTAGCTCTCGTTGAGCTCGGCAAGTGTGGCGAGGTGGTCGGAGTGAAAGGCTCGTCGGAGTCTACGTCTGCGCTGGCGAGGACCCAGATGGCGTACTGAGCACCAGCACGACAGGCGTAGGAAACCAGCTGGCCTAGGTGCGAATGGTCGGTTTTGCCGAGCTGCGCCTCGACGATGACCCGCTGCCCGCACGCGTTGAGCAAATCAAGATCCATGCGTCCGCCGCCGACCCAAAACTTGTGACCGGTCTGGTCGTCCTCCGCCGGCCAGTGGTCGCCGACACGGACCTCACGGCCGGCGAACGCCAGCTGCATACCGACCACCCTGCTCAGCTCGTCCAGGTCAGCGGACAGCCAATCGACGAGATCACGCTCCTTAGGCCACAGCTCCTTGCCAACCCCCTCTTGCCAGTGCCAGCCGTTGCAGAAGCGCCGCCACCGCGGATAGGGGGCTTGTCCCTGATTTGTGGACACCGGTTGTTATGTGGCTGTGGCTAAGGTAGCGGTTCGGTGTTCGTAGTCGATGGGGCTGCGGTAGCCCAGGGCGGAGTGCAGCCGGCGGGTGTTGTACCGGGTGATCCACCGGAAGACGGCGAGGCGGGCGGCGCGGCGCCCCGGCCAGCGCTTGGCGCCTTGCAGGGTCTCGCGTTTGAGGGTGGCGTTGAAGGCTTCTGCGGCGGCGTTGTCGGCGCTGGTGCCCACTGCGCCGCGTGAACGTACGACTCCGAGACCGTCGCAGAGTTCGGCGAACTGCTTGGAGACATACTGCGCGCCGTTGTCGCTGTGGAAGATCGCTCCGCGCAGGTGCCCGCCGCGGGTGGCCGCGGCCGCTTTGAGGGCGTCGGCGACCAGGTCGGTGCGCATGTGCTCGGCGATCGACCAGCCGGCCAGGCGCCGTGAGCACAGGTCAAGCACCGTGGCCATTATGTGGAATCTGCGACCTGGGCTTTTGCGTGGAGGCCTTGTCTCACTTCGATGATCGGGAGCTGATATTGCTGCTGGATTTGGCGTGGGGTGGGGC
>NZ_JAGSXH010000066.1 GCF_018283645.1 Actinocrinis puniceicyclus
CCCGTACCCCCGCCGCCATAGCCGCCGCCCCCGACGGGATAGACGGGCATGGGCATGACCGGCGGATTGTTGTTTCCCCCGTCCCCATTGCCATCCGTCGGATCCTTATATTGACCCAAGGTTGGCTCACTATTTGGCAACTGCTGCTGTGCCGACGAGTACGCGCTCGCCAGCTGCGTCATCGTGCTGACGGCCTGCTGGTGCCTCTGCGCGATGTCATGCTTGGCGATCTCCGAGATGATATTCGCCTCGCCGCCCGTCAAAAGTCCGGCGACAATCCCGGTAGCCGCGTTCGAGTCGATGTTCGCCGCCTGCTGCTCCGCCCACGACGGCGGGCTCGGCATGTTACCGCGCGCCCAACTGAGCGCACTCGCCGTATTGGTGACCGCGACACTTGTATTCGAGGCGTTATCGGCGTGAGTCTGCATCTTCGTCGCCACGGTCTGCGAATGCTGGAAATACGTATCCGCAGCCGCGCCCTGCCACTGAGACTGAATCGCCGTCAGGTTCGTCTGCAGCTCCTGCGTCGCCTCCTGCAACTGCGTCGCATGCGACTGCCAAGCCTGCGCCGTGTCGCTCATCGCGTTCGGATCGCCGGACTGCACGTAGTTGTACAGCTCCTGGTGACTCACGTTGCTGTAGTCGGTCATCTCGCCCGCCTCCTACGCCGCGCCGGACGACGTGTTGCCGTTCGCGCCCGATCCCGAACCTGAACCCGAACCCGATCCCGAGCCGGAATCCGAGCTTGAGCTTGAGCTTGAGCTTGAGCCCGAGTTCGTCGCCGTGGGCGACGAAGAACCCGTGCCGGGCTGCATGGCGTACTGCGCCCCGCTGTTCTGCGGGTAGTACGTCGTACCGCTCGCGCCCGTCGCCGAGTTCGTGCCCGCCATCGTGGCGGTCCCACTCGACGTGTACGACGGCACCGGGGTGTCGCCGTACTGCTGCAAAACGGCGTTGAACTTCGCCGTGATGTCCTGCTCCGTCTGCCGATACCTGTTCGCGTCCGCCCCCACGACGTTGATCATCGTATTGACCAACTGGGTGACCTCGTTGAACGAGTTAATCAGATCCTGCTTCGTCTGCTCATACGCCGCGGAGAACGCCTGCGCCTCGGGGAAACTCCCGAAGCTACCCGTCCCGTCCGCCATCCTCATCACGCTGTTGTCCTGCTCAAGCCCCTGCAGGATCCCGGTGAGCTTCTGCTGGAACGTCTCCAGCGACTCGATCTGCACCGCGTACATCGAGCCCCCGCCGCCACCATCGATCAGCATGGCGTCACCCCGCTTCCCGTTCGCCGTCCACCGCGCCCGCTCGCGCTTCCGGTCACCGCGCAGCCTGCGCTTCGTACCCTGCAATGTCTCGACTGCTCATCACCCACGGACCGGAGAGGCACCGGCGTCACGTCGCGCGGCACCGGCGCCGCGCGGCAACCTGAAACGGCGCCGCCGGCCCGAGGGTTTCTCAGGGCACTCTAGCGAAAAACGGCGCCGCGCAGGAGTTCACGCGGCGCCGTCACGGCGTCTTTTCTCACGGGTCAGAGCGCAATCGGCGAATCAAGCGCCCATCGCGTGCACACCGCCGTCGACATGGACGACCTCACCCGTCGTCTTCGGGAACCAGTCGGACAACAAGGCGATCACACCGCGCGCGGCCGGCTCAGGGTCCTTCATATCCCACCCGATCGGGGCACGGGTCTCCCACACCCCCTCGAAGCCGTTGAACCCGGGAATCGAATTGGCCGCCATCGTCTTGATCGGACCCGCCGAGATCAAGTTGCTGCGGATGCCGCGCGGACCCAGATCCCGCGCGACGTAGCGGCTGGTCGCCTCGAGCGCCGCCTTCGCCACGCCCATCCAGTCATAACCCGGCCAGGCGACCTGCGCGTCGAAGTCCATGCCGACGATCGAGCCGCCGCGCTCACCGAACAGCGGGCAGGCCGCCATGGCCAGCGCCTTGTACGAGTACGCCGAGACGTTCACCGCCGTCGCCACGGACTCCCACGGCGTGTTGAGGAAGTTGCCGCCCAGCGCGTCCGCCGGGCCGAAAGCGATGGAGTGCACGACCCCGTCCAAGCCGTCGACATGCTCGCGCACCCGGCCCGCCAGCGCCGCCAGATGCTCGGCGTTGGTGACGTCGAGTTCGACGATCGGCGCGGGCTTCGGCAGCCGCGAGGCAATCCGGCTCACCAGCGAGAGCCGTCCATAACCGGTCAACACGACCTCGGCGCCCTCCTCCTGCGCCAGGCGCGCGACACTGAAGGCGATCGAGGCGTCCGTGATCACACCGGTCACCAGGACCCGCTTGCCGTCCAGGATTCCCATCGGGTCAGTGCCCCATTCCCAGTCCGCCGTCCACAGGGATGACGGCTCCGTTGATGTAAGCCGCGTCGGGCGAGGCCAAGAATTTCACGACCCCGGCTACCTCGTCCACGCTGGCGTAACGGCCGAGCGGCACCTGCGAAACGATCTGCGCCCTGCGCTCCTCGGTGAGCACCGCGGTCATCTCGGTGTCCACGAAACCCGGTGCGACGACATTGGCGGTGATCGAACGCGAACCCAGCTCGCGGGCCAGCGAACGGGCCATACCCACCAGCCCGGCCTTCGACGCGGCGTAGTTCACCTGACCCGCCGAACCGGACAAGCCGACCACGGAGGAGATGAAGATGATCCGGCCGCGGCGCATCCGCAGCATACCCTTCGCGGCGAGCCGCGCGACCCGGAACGAGCCCTTGAGGTTGGTGTCGACGACCGCGTCGAAATCCTCGTCGCTCATCCGCAGCACCAGCGTGTCACGGGTGATCCCGGCATTCGCGACCAGCACCTCGACCGGCCCATGGGCCTGCGCGACCTCCTGGAACGCGCGCTCGACGTCCTCGGGGACGGTGATGTCGCAGCGCACCGCGAGGAACGAACCCTCACCCTTGACCGGCACCGCCGGTGGCTCGCCGGAGCGGTACGTCACCGCGACCTTGTCGCCCTGCTCGGCGAACGCCCGGGCTATGGCCAGTCCGATCCCCCGGTTCCCTCCGGTGACGAGTACCGACCGGGCCGCGCTGTATTCAGCCACGCGTGCGTCCTTCCCTCATCGCGATGCTCATGGATCCCCCGGGAACGCTATCGTCACCGCACCCGCGCACACCTTGCCGGGGACTACAAAAGCACCAGGACAGCATCGTGGAGTTCAGCTAGGTTCGGGACAGGCCCGCGCGCGCGGCGACACCGGGCCATCAAACGGCGACACAGTGCGATCGTGACGAGGAGCGCGGTGTGGATCAAGACGGGGTAACGGACGGACCGGCACAGGAAGGCCCAACCGAGGACGGAGCGCGGATCGACCCGGCGTTTCTCGCGCCACCGCTGCGCGAGATGGCGCGGGCGGCGCTGGAAAGGGCGCGGGAACTGGGCGCCGAGCACGCCGACTTCCGCTGCGAGCGCATCCGCGAGCAGGTCATCCGGCTGCGCGACGGGCAACTGGACGGGGTGAACGAAAGCTCGGAGGCGGGCATCTCGCTGCGCGTCGTACACGAAGGCACGTGGGGGTTCGCGGCCGGGGTCGTGCAGACGCCTGCGGCGGCGGCGCGGCTGGCCGAACAGGCCGTGCAGGTGGCACGCGTGTCCCGGCCGGTGAACACCGAACCGGTGGTGCTCGCGCCGGAACCGTCCTACGGCGAGCGGCAGTGGGTGTCGGCGTACGAGATCGATCCGTTCGACGTGCCGGACGCCGAGAAGATCGAGCTGCTGACCCGGTGGTCGCGCCGCCTGCTGGACGCCGACGGAGTCGACCACGTGGACGCCACGCTGCACGCGGTCAAGGAGAACAAGTTCTACGCGGACACCAACGGCACCGTGACCACGCAACAGCGCGTGCGCGTGCATCCGCACCTGGAGGCGGTGTCCATCGACGCGGAGGGCGTGCACGGCACGCCCGGGGCGTTCGAGTCGATGCGCACGCTCGCCCCTCCGGCCGGACGCGGCTGGGAATACCTGGTCGGCGGAGCGGCCGGGGAGGGCGCCTGGGACTGGGACAGGGAACTGGCCGAACTGCCGGACCTGCTGGCTCAGAAGCTCGCCGCGCCCTCGGTCGAGCCGGGCACTTACGACCTGGTGATCGACCCGTCGAACCTGTGGCTGACAATCCACGAATCGGTCGGGCACGCCACCGAACTGGACCGCGCGCTCGGTTACGAGGCCGCCTACGCGGGGACCTCGTTCGCGACGCTGGATCAGCTCGGTTCGCTGCGGTACGGCTCGGCTGCGATGAACGTCACCGGCGACCGGGTGGTGACACACGGCCTGGCGACAGTCGGTTTCGACGACGAGGGCGTGCAGGCGCAGCGCTGGGACATCGTCAAGGACGGTGTGCTGGTGGGATATCAGCTCGACCGGCGCATCGCGCAACTCAAGGGCCTGCACGGCGGGCGCTCGAACGGGTGCGCGTTCGCGGACTCCCCGGGGCACGTGCCGATCCAGCGGATGGCGAACGTCTCGCTTCAGGCGGCGCCCGACGGCCCGACGACCGAGGAGCTGATCGGCCGGGTCAAGCGCGGGCTGTACATCGTCGGGGACAAGTCCTGGTCCATCGACATGCAGCGGTACAACTTCCAGTTCACCGGGCAGCGCGCGTACCTCATCGTGGACGGAAGGCTCGCCGGGCAGGTGCGCGACTTCGCGTATCAGGCCACGACGACCGATTTCTGGGGTGCGCTGGAGGCGGTGGGCGGACCGGGCACGTACGTGCTCGGCGGGGCGTTCAACTGCGGTAAGGGGCAGCCCGGGCAGGTGGCGCCGGTGTCGCACGGCTGCCCGTCGGCGCTCTTCCGCGGCGTGCGGATCCTCAACACGGTGCAGGAGGCTGGACGGTGACCGGGAACGGTGCGGCGACGGCGCAGCAGGTGGCCGAGCGGGCGCTGGAGCTCTCGCGCGCGGACGGCGCGGTGGTTCTGGTGTCGGAGTCCTCGACGGCGAACCTGCGCTGGGCGAACAACACGCTGACCACGAACGGGGTCACGCAGGGCCGGACGGTCACCGTGATCTCGACCGTCGCGGGCGCGCAGGGCACGGCGGCGGCGGTGCTCTCCCGTACGGGCGTCGACCTGGACACGATCGAGGACCTGGTGCGCGCCGGCGAGCGGGCGGCGCGCGAGGCCGGCCCGGCGCAGGACGCGCAGCCGCTGGTCGGCGCGCGGCCCGGCGAGTCCGGGGCGCGCTGGGACGAGCCCCCGGCCGGCACGTCGATCGACGTGTTCGCCGGGTTCGCCCCGGCGCTCGGCGAGTCCTTCGAGGCCGCGCGCGCGGGCGGGCGGCTGCTCTTCGGCTTCGCCGAGCACTCGATGACCACGACGTACCTGGCGACCAGCGCGGGCCTGCGGCTCAAGCACGACCAGCCGAACGGGCGGCTGGAGCTGAACGCCAAGTCCCCGGACTTCACTCGCTCGGCCTGGGCGGGGACGTACACGAAGGATTTCGGCGACGTGGACGTGGCCGCGCTCGGCGGGCAGCTGGCGCAGCGGCTGGACTGGCAGAAGCGGCGCGTCGAGATGCCCGCGGGCCGCTACGAGACGCTGCTGCCGCCCTCAGCGGTCGCGGACCTGTACGTCTACCTGCTCTACACCGCCTCGGCCCGTGACGCCGCGGACGGCCGCACGGTGTTCTCGGCGCCGCGCGGTCAGGGCGCCGGCAGCGGCACGAAGGTGGGTTCGCGTATCGGCGCCGAGGGGCTGCGGCTGTGGTCGGACCCGTCCGCGCCCGGGCTGGAGACCGCGCCGTTCCACATCGCGGGCTACTCCTCGTCGAACCAGTCGGTGTTCGACAACGGCCTGGCGACGGAGCCGGTGGACTGGGTGCGCGACGGGGTGCTTGAGCGGCTGGTCACGACGCGGCATTCGGCGCTGGCCACCGGCCTGCCGCTGGCGCTCTCGCCGGACAACCTGCTCATGGAGGGAGCCGGCTCGGCGAGCCTGGAGGAGATGACCCGTGCGACGGAACGCGGGCTGCTGTTGACCTGCCTGTGGTACATCCGCGAGGTCGATCCGCAGTCGCTGCTGCTGACCGGGCTGACCCGGGACGGGGTCTACCTGGTCGAGGGCGGCGAGGTGACCGGGGTGGTCAACAACTTCCGGTTCAACGAGTCCCCGGTCGACCTGTTGGGACGGGTCGCCGAGGCGGGCCGGCGCGAGCGGTGCCTGCCGCGGGAGTGGAACGACTACTTCACCCGCACCGCGGTGCCGCCCCTGCGGATCGGCGACTTCAACATGTCCTCGGTGTCGAAGGCCAGCTGAGAGCGGGTCCGGCCGCGGCCGGACCCGCTGCGGAAACCGGACGGCCACCCCACCTCAACGGGCCGGCCGTCCGGTCGTAGTCTGAAAAGGTGCCGAACAGCGGGAACCGCGAGGACAGCGAGCACCGGCCGCAGGACCAGGACCAGGACCAGGTGTACGGGATCACGACCGCCGAGACCAGCCACATGCAGGAGATCACCCGGCGGCAGAAGCAGTACATCCTGACCATGCTGGTGCGGGTGGTCTCGATCGTCGTGGTGGTCAGCGTGCCCGGCATCGGCTGGCCGATCAAGATCGGCCTGTGCCTGGTCGCGACGATCATCCCTTATGTGGCGGTGGTGCGGGCGAACGGCGGTCCGACGCCCACGAAGGATCCGACGAACCTGCTGGTGGGGCCGCCCGCGCGGGACGAGCTCGGCGCCGCGCAGCGCGGATTGCCGGCGGCGGGCGAGCAGCCGGGGTTCATCAAGGGCGACTTCTTCGTCAAGGAAGAGGGGACGCAGCGCGGCTCCGGCGCGCGCGAGGCGGCCCCGGCGCGAGGACCGGCGGACGGCGGCGCGCGGGCCGAGGCAGCGAGCCAGGGTTCGATGACCGGAAACGCGCCGCGGCGCCGGCCCTCTGGATCAGGCGCCTGATTTCTCTGGACCGCAAGCCCTTACCCGGCGCGGCCTTCGCGGGTGCGGCACATCCGCGGCCGGGCGCGCGCCGGTCCACGCGGCCGGCCGCGGGTCGCCGGGAGCGAATTCGTTAGCGGGGGTTCACGAGTTATGGCGGGCATGCCATACTTCTGATGCACGCCCTGCTCCCCCGTCAGGGCTGTGCCCGCGGGGCCGACCGTTATGGCGCCCCGCCTGCATGCCGGGTGGCTCCCCCCGTGGTCGCCCGGAATGCTGCGTCGGCTCGCGTCCCCCCGTGCGCGAGCCGACGCTTTTCTTTCCTCCCGGCTGTTACGGCGCCGTGCCGGGCCCGGCACGGCCCGTGGCCCGCCCACAGCGGGCCGAGGCTGAATCATCCGGTCGGGCACCACCCCAGGCGGGGTCAGCTCAGGGCAGGGCGGGCGCTCAGCCGCCGATCGCGGACATGGAACGCTGCGGCTGTACGAACCCGGGTTCCCCGATGCCGGCCGCGGCCTTCTTGCCGAGCATCGCGGTGCGCCAGGCCCGCGCTATCGCCTCGTCGTCGGCGCCGCCGCGCAGCAGGCCGCGCAGGTCCGTCTCCTCGCGGGCGAACAGGCAGGTGCGCACCTGTCCGTCCGCGGTCAGCCGGGTGCGGTCGCAGGCGGCGCAGAACGGCCGGGTCACCGACGCGATCACGCCCACCCGACCGCCGCCCGGCGCCTCCGGGCCGCCGTCGACCAGCCAGGTCTCGGCCGGAGCGGCGCCGCGATCCGCGGCGCTGCGCGGCTCCAGCCTGAAGTGCGCCCCGAGGCTGTCGAGGATCTCCTGCGCGGTGACCATGAGCTTACGATCCCAGCCGTGCTGCGCGTCCAGCGGCATCTGTTCGATGAACCGCAGTTCGTAGCCGCGTTCCAGGCACCAGCGCAGCAGCGCCGGGGCTTCGTGGTCGTTGATCCCCCGCATCAGTACCGTGTTGATCTTCACGGGGCGCAGCCCGGCGCGCGCGGCGGCCTCGATCCCGGCCAGCACGCGCTCGTGCCGGTCCCTGCGGGTGAGCGTCTTGAACGTCTCCGGGTCAAGGGTGTCGAGCGAGACGTTGACCCGGTCGAGTCCGGCCTCGGCCAGCGGCCCGGCCAACCGTTCCAGCGCGGTCGCGTTCGTCGTGACCGAGATCGACGGGCGCGGGCGCAGCGCCGCGAGGGACGCCATGATGCCCACCAGGCCCGGCCGGATCAGCGGTTCACCGCCGGTCAGCCGCACCTCGGTGACACCGAGCCGGCCGACCGCGATCGCGGCCAGCCGCACCATCTCGTCATCCGTCAGCAACTCCGGTCGCGGCAGCCACGGCAGTCCCTCGGCCGGCATGCAGTACGTGCAGCGCAGATCACACCGGTCGGTCACGGACAGCCGCAGGTCCGTGGCCGTCCGCCCGAAGTGGTCCGTCAGCGCCGTCCCCATGATTCGAGCCTAGCGCTTGTGCACTGCCACGAAGTCCCGGTCCGAGGGCTGGAAGTAGCGGCCGGCCGGCTGGACGAAGTCCCACAGCTTGGTGGGCGTCGGGTTCGCCGGATCCGGGCCGGCGTAGGTCATGAAGGAGACCCAGTCCGGGTTGATGTCCAGCTCCATGCCGTCGACCGCGCCGGCCGCCTGCAGCAGCTTGGCCAGCGTGTACACCGACAGGAAGCGGCCGCTGACGTAGACGATGTCGCCCTTGGCGGTCATGCCGACGCCCGAGCGGGCGATGAAGTACGAGTTCTTGATCGTGTAGCCCCACTGGGAGCTGGAACCGTCGCCCGGGCCGACGGTGACCTGGCCGTTGTCCACCAGGAGGCTCAGGTTCTGCCGTACCGCCTTGATCTTCGGGCCCATCGTCTCATCCCGGCCCCACTGCCCGATCTTGATCGAGCCGTCGGTGTAGAACACCTCGGCGGCCTTGCCCGTGACCAGCGGCACCGCGGTCCGCCCGTCCATGTAGAACCCGGCCAGGGCGTCGTCCGGCCGGACCTTGAAACCGCCGTTCCAGGTCGCCACCAGCCCGGCGCGGTCGCTCTGGGAGATGCTGTCAGCGGTCTGCCAGGTGCCGCCGGGCTGCTGGTAGCCGGGGTGCAGGGTGAAACGCAGTTCCTTCTGATTCATCCACACGACGTACGCCAGGTTTGAGGTGTGCTGGGCGTCGGGGCGCAGCGCCGCCTTCTCCACGATCGGCACGCCCTGGGCGTCCATGGTCACCGGGTGCCAGATGCCCTCGCCGGCGACGGTTCCGGCGGCCAGCGGGGTGATGTTCGCCGGCAGGTCCGCCGCCTTGACGGTCGGCGAGGGGGCCGGGGCGCCCTGAAGCTGCGCGAGCTGCCCGGAGTCCAGCCCACCGCCGGTGGGCGGCGGCTTGTAGCTGGCGTTCTCCAGCCAGGTCACCGCCCAGCCGAGGTAGTGGTCGCGGCCCCACTCGGCCACGCGCGCGGCCAGCCGGTCGGTGCCCGGGGCGGCCAGGTAGGGGTAGAGGGTGATGCCGACATAGCCGAAGAACACCAGGAACACGCCCAGCACGCTGCGCCACACTATTTTGCGGCGGCGGCGCACGTGCGGCGGCACGACCTTCTTGCCCCTGCGCCGGTTGGAGCGGCCGCCGGACTGGCCGGAGTCGTCCGGGTCCTCGGGTCCGGCCGCGCCGGGGCGGCCCGCGCCGGGGCCGGCCTGCCCGCGGCGCGCGGCGCCCGCGACGGCTCCGTTCGCGGGCAGACCGTCCTCGTCCAGGAGGCTGGTCGCGCCGAGGCGGTCACCGGTGCGGGGGCGCGCCGAACCGTAGGTGCGCCCGTCCCGCTCCCGCGGCGGGCTGGCACCGTAGCCACGCTCGCCGCCATCCGGGTATCTGCCGCCCTCGTCGTAGCCGCCGTCACCGTAGCCGCGCTCGCCGCGCGCCCGCGCCGGGCCGTCCGGCCGCCCGGCGTCATAGCCGCCGTAGCCGCGCTGCTCCTGGCCGCCGCCCTGCCTTCTGCGGCCTTGGCCGGGCTCCTGGTAGGGGTCCTCGCGCCGGCGCTGTGCCGCCTCGTCGTGGGCGCGGGTCTGGAACGGGTCGTAAGGCTCGGGGCGGCTGAAGCCGCGCGGCTGCGCTCGCCGCGTCGCGTCGCCGTAGTAGGGATCCTGCTCGAAAGCGCGGCGCTCGACGCGGTCGCCACCAGGCCCGGGGTACCCGGCCGCGTCCTGGGCCTGGTACGGGCCCGGGTGCTGCGGGTGCGGCGCCGGCGAACCGTAGTCCGGATACTCCGCACCGTCGGATCCGTAAGTCATCGTGCGACAGTCCCCAAGGTCGTTGCGTGGGCGGCCCGCCCGCGTCGTTGATCGCTCTCTTCATGACAGACGCCGCCTCGCAAGGAGTAGTTGCCTGCGGGCGGCGCCTTTCTTCACGTTCAGCTCAGCCGAGTCTAGTAGGACGGCTTGTCGGCTGCTTGATGTCACGGGAAGCGCCGCACACGGGTTCAGTCGAAGCAACGATCGGACGCTGACGCGGGCGGGCGCCGGGGATCGCGTTCGCGGTTCAGCCCTCCTGGGCGGTCGGCCGCAGCATCAGCTCATTGATCGCGACGTGCTGCGGCCGGGTGACCATGTATTCGATCGCGTCGGCGACGTCCTGGGCTTCGAGGACCTTGACCCCGGCGAAGCGCCGGACCTGGGCCTCACGGACCTCCGGGCGCAGGTGGTCGCGCAGCTCGGTGTCCACGGCGCCCGGCTCGACGAGGCCGACGCGCAGGTGGCGGCCGGCGAACTCCTGGCGCAGCGATTCGCTGAACGCCCCGACCCCGAACTTGGTGGCGTTGTACACGTTGCTGCCCAGCCGGGCCACCCGCCCGGCGATCGAGCTGACGTTCACCAGGTCGGCCACCTGCCGCGGGCCGGACTCGGCGGCGCGCAGCAGGTGCGGCAGCGCCGCGTGGGTGGCGGTGAGCAGGGCGGTGAGGTTGAGGTCGACCATGCGCCGCCAGTCGTCGAGGCTGGCGTCCGCGGCGGGGCCGAGCAGCATGATCCCGGCGTTGTTGACCAGGATGTCGATGCGGTCGTGGCCGAACGTCCCGGCGGCGGCATCGACGGCTTCGCGCAGCCGGTCGGCGTCCGTGACGTCCACGGGCATCGGATACGCGGCGCCGCCGTCCGCGCCGATCTCCTTGACAAGCCGCTCCAGCCGGTCGGCGCGGCGCGCCATCACCACGACGGCGGCTCCGCGCGCGGCCAGCGCCTTGGCGGTGGCCGCGCCGATTCCGCTGGAGGCTCCGGTGACCACGGCGGTGGTGCCGTCGAGGCGGCGGGCGGACCCGCTGCTCGCGGCGTGCGCCCCGGCGGGTGCCGCGTCTTGTTCGAGGGGTGCGAAGTCTTCGGTCAACGGATCATCCTTCGCTGAGGCGGAACACGAGCAGTTCGCGCTCGGTGGCGCGCCGTTCATATGCGGCGAAGTGCGGCCATACCCGCAAAAGCAGCTGCCACGCGGCGGCGCGCTCCGCGTCGTGCAGGACGCGCGCCACCACCTCCCGGCGCCGGCCGTTGATCTCGACCACGGCGTGCGGGCGGTCGCGCAGGTTCAGCGCCCAGGCGGGATGCCGCTGCTGGCCCCAGTTGGAGCCGACGACGAGCAGGTCTTCACCGTCGATCGCATAGGTGACCGGGCTGACGCGCGGCTCGCCGCTGCGGCGGCCCGTGGTGGTCAGCAGCAGCAGCGGCATGCCGACCGTCCCGGACAGCGAGAAACGCCCGCCGGTGGCGCGCTGCAGGCCGAGGTCCAAGCGCGGGAACACGCGTTTACCGAGGGAAGCGAACGCGACGCTACCCAGGAGCGGAAAGGCGCGCAGACGGCCGGTGAAACGCATGTTCAATATCGTAGATCATCGATACCGGCCCCGTCATGCGGCCGAGAGCGCCGCGCGCGGACGGCTCGTTCCGGTTCTGTTTCGGTGCCGTCGTTTCCGGTGCCGTCGCCGCATCAATTCAGCCGGTCTGCTGCCAGCGCCGCGTCAGCGCGTCGAGCGCTTCGCGGGTGAGCGTGCCGAGGGCGCGCAGCCGCGCGATCCCGCCGTCGGGGTACACGTCGAGTCGCAGGTGTGTCGCAGGGTCCGCATCGCGGATCAGGAATCGATGAGCCGCGTCCGGTTGCAGCCTGGTCTTGGGCAGCAGAACCGTCCAGTCGTGCTCGTCCGGCAGCTGATCGCCGTCAGCGCGCGTGGCCGAGACCCGGACCCTGTCCGGAGCGTTGCCCTTGAAGTGCGTCGTGTCGATCTCCAGCACCTGAACGACGCCCTCGCCGATGAGCCGGACTTCCGCCCGGTCGTTGCCGCCGTCCCGGCGCCGGGCGTTCTCCCAGCCGTCGCCCATGGTCCGGGCGAGACCGGGCATCAGCATGTTCTCGGCGCGGCCGAAGTACATGTCGCTGCACGCTGTGACGCGTGCGCCGTCGATCAAGGCGGCCAGGTTCACGGTCAGGCCGGCGAGGAAGGCGGGATCGGGCAGCGGCTGCGCGTGAACGCGCAGGCGCGCCACGCCGCCGTCCGGCAACAGGTTGAGACGGACGTGGCTGAAGCGACGTTCGATGCCGGGGACCGGGATGTGGTGCGGCCGGCCGCCGCGTAGCGCGGTGGCGGGCGCGAGCTCGGTCCAGCGGGCTTTGCCGAGGCGCTTGGGCGAGGGGTGGCCGGCGCACCAGGTCGCGTCGATCGAGCAGCGCGGCGGGTGGTTGCCCAGGAAGTGTGTGGTGTCCACGACCACGCCGCGGATCAGGCCGGGTGCGGCCAGCCGGATGATCGCGCTGTCGTGTTCGGTCCCTGCGACGCCGGGGGCGCCGGGTCTGCGCCTTCGGGTCTCCCAGCCGTCGTACAGCTGGCCCTTCGGGGTGAAAGTGGCCGGGTGGAAGACCGGCGGCTCGGGGTTGACCAGGTTCTCCTTGTCCGCGAAGAACTCGTCGTTGGCCCAGACCACGGCGCCGCCGAGGGCGCGTGAGGCCAGGTCGGGCAGGCCGGTGAACTCGGGGTTCGCGTCGCGGTTCATGTCCGTGGTCGCGCCGCCGCGGGCGCGAGGGACTGCGCGGGCGGCGGTGCCGCCGGGGGTGCGCCGCCGATTCGTCGCAGGACTTTGCCGTGCGGTTTCTCGCCGACCCGCCGGCCGCGCAGGTACGTGGCCTGTACCAGGCCGGTCAGGGTTCTGCCGTGGTAGGGCGTGATCGGGTGGCGGTGGGCGAGCCGGGCGGTGTCGACCGTGAACTCGGCGTCGGGATCGAACACGACCAGGTCCGCGTCGCAGCCCACGGCGATGCGTCCTTTGTGCGGCAGGCCGGCGAAGTCCGCGGTGCGCCGGGACAACAGCCGCACGACGCGGTCCAGAGCCCATCCGCGCGCTCGCGCCTCGGTCCAGAGCGCCGGCAGGGTCGTTTGCAGGGAGGCGATCCCGCCCCAGGCGGCCGCGAAGTCGCCGTCGCCGCGGTTCTTCAACTCGGCGGGGCAGGGCGAGTGGTCGGAGACGACGAAGTCGATCAGGCCGCTGTCGAGGGCGGCCCAGAGCGCCTCGCGGTTGGCCACGGAACGGATCGGCGGGCAGCACTTGTACTCGGTCGCGCCGTCCGGGATCTCCCGGTCCGCGAAGATCAGATAGTGCGGGCACGTCTCGACGGTCACCGCGATCCCCCGCGCCTTCGCGGCCTCGATCAGCGGCAGGCACTGCGCCGAGGAAAGGTGCAGGATGTGCACACGCGCTCCGGTGCTCTCGGCGACGGTCAGCGCCTCGGACACGGCCGCGGTCTCGGCGGCGTCCGGCCGCGAGGCGAGGAAGGACGCGTAGTCGGCGGCAGGGTCTCCGGTGCGTTCGGCGGCCGGCCGTGCCTCGGCGTATTCGTCGAGCACGTTCTGGCTTTCGGCGTGCACGAGCAGCCGCGCGCCGAGTCGCGCGGCTGCTCGGCCGGCGGCCTCGAACCCTGCGAAGTCCAGGGCCGGGAACTCGGGCACGCCCGAGTCGGCCAGGAAACACTTGAAACCGAACGCCCCCGCCTCGTGCAGCGCGGCCAGCTCCGGCAGGTTTCCGGGTACCGCGCCGCCCCAGAAGCCGACGTCGACCATGCACTGTTCCTTCGCGGCAGCTCGCTTCTCGGCGAGCGCCTCGGGGGTGGTGGTCGGCGGGATCGAGTTGAGCGGCATGTCGATCAGGGTGGTCACGCCGCCGAGCGCGGCCGCCCGCGTCGCGCTGGCGAATCCCTCCCACTCGGTGCGGCCGGGCTCGTTGACGTGCACGTGCGTGTCCACCAGGCCGGGCAGCAGCGCAAGATCGCCCAAGTCCCGCTCGCGCGCGGCCGCGGCGGGGGCGTCGTGGGGCAGGACCGCGGCGACCGCCATCCCGGACACACACACGGCCGCCGGGCGCTCACCGTCCGGCAGCAGGACGCGGCGGGATCGCAGGACCAGGTCGAAGGTGCGGCGCGGCGCCATCTCACTCCTCGCTCGGGCCGGCGGACGCCGGCGGTGCCGTGTGGGAGCGCCAGTCTGCGTGGTCTGAGATGTCGCGGTAAAGTCCGGGCGGTTCGGCGTAGGCGCGGCGGCGGATCATCGACAGGCAGCCCGAACCGTCTTCCAGTTCGATGACGCCGAGTTCGAGGCCGGCCGGCTCGGCGGGCAGCAGGGCGTCTCGCAGGACCGGCCACGGCACGTCATACAGCTCGCCGAGCACCGACACGCCCGCGGGCTGCTCCCCCGCCGCCGCTTGTGGATTCGCGGTTCTGCGCGGACCCATTGGGCCTGTTATCTGTGCGAGCGCCGGGTACCGGTCCTCCGCCGAGTAGAACCGGTACCGCGGCGCCGTGCGCACCGGGCCGACGAACCGGGCGCCCGCCAGCAGGTGGTGCAGCGGTCCGCCGCGCATCGCCGCGCCGTTGAAGAACATCAGCGGCATGACATCTCCTGCGCGCCGGAGGGCTGGCGCCGGTGCAGCGGCCCGTCCACGTCCCGCAGCGGCCGGCCGCTACCGCCCCGCGCCACGGCCACGATCTCGGCGCAGATCGACAGCGCGACCTGCTCGGGCGTGCTCGCGCCCAGGTCCAGGCCGATCGGCGCGCGCAACCGCGCGATCCGCTCCGGTTCGAGCCCCGCTTCCCGCAGCCGCCGGGCCCGATCCGCGCAGGTGCGCCGCGAACCGAGCGCGCCGACGTCGCCCGCCGGCGAGCGAAGCGCGGCCAGCAGCGCCGGCACGTCGAACTTCGCGTCGTGTGTCAGCACGCAGATCGCGCTGCGGCCGTCGACCTGCGTGCCCGCCAGATACCGGTCCGGCCACTGGACGACCACCTCGTCCGCGTCGGGCACCCGTTCGGGCGTCGCGAACACCGCACGCGCGTCGCAGACCGTCACCCGGTAGCCGAGGAACCTGCCGGCCGCGGCGAGCGCGTCCGCGAACTGCACCGCCCCGAAGATCAGCAGCCTGGGTCGCTCCCGCCCGTCCCGCGCGGCGCCGGGCGGCAGCGGATCGGCGGCGGGATCGACGCGCCGGATCGCGACCTCGATCGCCCCGCCGCAGGGCAGCCATGGCGCGAAGGGCTCGTCGGGGTCGGGGGCGAAGCGGCGGCGCGACGGCCGCCCGGTACGCAGGGCCTCGCGGCAGAGTTCGTAGACCTCCGCGTCGACGCAGCCCGCTGACACGGTCCCGGCCGCGGCGCCGGCGCGGTCCACGGCCAGGGCGGGGCCGGTCCGGCACGGGGCGCTGCCGGTCACCTCGGTGACCGTGGCGAGCGCGTAGGGCTCGCCGGCCGTGTGCCAGCGGCGCAGGGTTTCCGCCAGGTCACGCATCCGTGTTCGCCTCCTGCGACAGCGGCGCCGGCCCGGGCGGCGCGGCGTTCTCGGGCGACGCGCTCTGCGGCGACGCGCTCTCGGGCGGCGGGTTCCCTGGCCGTTCCCCTGGCAGCGCGATGTGCTCGGGCCGGATCGGCACGCGGGTGAGTGCGAGCCCGGTCGCGGCGCGCACGGCCGCGGCGATCGCGGGCGTCGACGAGAGCGTCGGGGGTTCGCCGGCGCCGCGCAGGCCGTAGGGCGAGGCCGGATCCGGGTGTTGCAGGATCCGCATTCCCAGCGGCGGCATGTCCAGGATGGTGGGGATCAGATAGTCGGTGAAGGACGGGTTGCGCACCTTTCCGCCGTCCGTGACGATCTCCTCGAGCACGGCCAGGCCGAGTCCCTGCGCGGTGCCGCCCTGGATCTGCCCCTCCAGCGCGAGCCGGTTGAGGATCCGCCCGACGTCCTGCACGACGTCCAGCCGCACCACCTTGATCAGGCCGAGTTCGACGTCCACGTCGACCACGGCGCGGTGCACGGCGAAGGCGAACTGCACGTGCGAGCCGCCCTGGCCGGTGAGCCGGTCGAGCGGCCCGGTGGGACGGTGGCGGTATTCGCGCGTCTGCTCGACCACCCGCCCGCCCAGCACCGCGGCCAGGTCCGCCAGCGGTTCGCCGCGCGCGGAGACGAGTTTGCCGCCGAGCAGCGCCGCGTCCCGCGGCACCGCGATGCCGCGTTCACGGGCCAGTTCGAAGACCTGGTCGCGTACCGCTTCGCACGCGGCCTTGACCGCTCCCCCGGTCATGTACGACTGCCGCGACGCGGAGGAGGACCCTGACGAGCCGGCACGGGTGTCGGCCGGTTCGACGCTCACCTGCTCGACGCCCAGTTCGGTGCGCGCGATCTGCCCCTGAACCGTGACCAGGCCCTGGCCGACTTCCGCCGCGGCGGTGCGCACGGCGGCGACCGGCTCGCCGTGCTCGACGGCCAGGCGCACGCGCGCGGTCGAGTAGTCGTCGAAACCCTCCGAGTAGCAGATGTTCTTGATGCCGACGCCGTAGCCGACGCCGCGGCGCACGCCCTCGCCGTGCGTGGTGTTGCCGTAGCCGCCGGGCGGCAGCGCCGCGGGGTCGTGCTCCGGCGGCAGCGGCATGGCGCGCAGTTCGCCGAACATCGCGGCCAGCGGCGCCGGGGAGTCGATCACCTGACCGGTCGCGATGGTCGAACCCTGTTTCACCGCGTTGCGGGCGCGCAGGTCCAGCGGATGGATGCCGAGCGCGGCGGCGAGCGCGTCCATCTGCGCTTCGTAGGCGAAGCACGCCTGTACCGCGCCGAATCCGCGCATCGCGCCGCACGGCGGGTTGTTGGTGTAGGCGCCGTAGGCGTCGATCGCGACGTGTTCGACCTCGTACGGACCCGCGCCGAGCGACGACGCGTTGCCGACGACGGCCTCGGTGGTCGAGGCGTAGGCTCCGCCGTCCAGCAGGATCTCGGCGATGACGTACACCAGCCGGCCGTCGCCGCGGGCGCCGTGCGTGTAGCGCAGGACCGCGGGATGGCGGTGTACGTGCCCGAAGAAGGACTCGCGCCGGTCGTACACCATGCGCACGGGTCTGCCCGTGCGCAAGGCCAGCATCGCCGCGTGGATCTGGACCGAGAGGTCCTCGCGGCCGCCGAACGCGCCGCCGACTCCGGCCAGCGTCACGTGGACCTTCTCCTCGGGAAGGCCGAGGCAGGGGGCGACCTGTTCCCGGTCGGCGTGCAGCCACTGGGTCGCCACGTGCAGGTGGACGCCGCCGTCGGGCAGGGGGTACGCGAGGCCGGCTTCGGGGCCGAGGAACGCCTGGTCCTGCATGCCGACCTGGTATTCCCGGGTGATGTGCACCGCGGCCTGCGCGCGCACCGCGGGATCGTCCGGGCGGCCGCGGCGGATCGGCTGGTGGCGCACGAGGTTGCCGCCGGGATGCACGCGCGGGCTGTCCGGGTCGAACAGCGCGCCGCGAGGGTCGGTGACCGGCGGCAGGACTTCGTACTCGACGACGATCGCGCCGGCCGCGCGGCGGGCCGTCCCGGCATCGTCCGCGGCGACGACGGCGACCGGTTCACCCTGGTAGCGGACCTGGTCGACGGCGAGCACCGGGCAGTCTCGCACGATCAGGCCGTAGTGCTTGCGGCCGGGCACGTCCTGGTGCGTCAGGACCGCCCGCACGCCCGGCAGGGCGAGCGCGGGCGCGACATCGACGCGCTTGATCAGGGCCCTCGGGTGCGGGCTGCGCAGCGTCGCCCCGCAGAGCATGCCCTCGGCGGTCAGATCGGAGGCGTACGGGAACGTGCCGAGCACCTTGGCGGTCGCGTCGGGGCGCGGCGGGCTGTCCCCGATCGTGCCGGGCCGCGGCTGCGGTGTGCGGCTGCCGGCGTCCACGCGGTCAGCTCCTTCCCTTCATCCGCAGGCTGGCGTAACGGGCGGCGCGGGCCAGTTCGACGGTGTCCGCGGTGCGCAGTTGCCCGTCCTCGACGATCGGCCGGCCGTGCACGGTGAGCAGCTTGAGCGGGGCGGGCGGGCCCAGGACGAGCGCGGCGACCGGGTCGGCGATGTCGGCGTGGCCGAGCCCGTCGAGCCGCCACAGCGCCAGGTCCGCGCACTTGCCGGGTTCCAGCGAGCCGATCTCGTGCTCGCGGCCGAGCAGCCGGGCGCCGTTGTAGGTGCCGATGCGCAGCGCGGCGCGCGCGTCGAGGGCGCGGGCGGGGTCGGCCGCCTCGGCGCGCAGCCGCGAGACGTACACCGCGCTGCGCAGTTCCTCGACGAGCATCCCCGACTCCTGCGACGCGGCGCCGTCGACGCCGAGGCCGACCGGGACGCCCGCGTCGATCAGGGCTTTGACGGGCGCGTGGCCGGCGCCGAGCCTGGCGTTGGAACTCGGGCAGTGCGCGACGCCGGTTCCGCTGGCCGCCAGGCGCTTGACCGCGGCGTCGGACAGGTGCACGCCGTGCGCGATCCACACGTCGCGGCCGAGCCAGCCGAGCGATTCGGCGTATTCGGCGGGAGTCAGGCCGAGCGCGGCGACGCAGTGTTCTTCCTCGTCGGCGGTCTCGGCCAGGTGCGTGTGCAGCCGCACGCCGCTGTCGCGGGCCAGTTGCGCGGTGCGCAGCATCAGCTCGCTGCTGACCGAGAAGGGCGAGCAGGGCGCCAGCGCGATGTGGGTCAGCGCCCCGGGGCGCGGGTCGTGGTAGCGGCCGATGGCGTCCTGGCCGGCCGCGAGGATGGTGTCCATGTCCTCGACCAGTTCGTCCGGGGGCAGGCCGCCGGCCGAGCGGCCGCGGTCCATGCCGCCGCGGGTGGGGTCGAACCGCAGGCCGATGCCGCGCGCCGCCGCGATCGTGGCGCCGAGCAGGTCTCCGGCGCCGCGCGGGAACAGGTAGTGGTGGTCGGTGCTGGTGGTGCAGCCGCTCAGGGCCAGCCAGCCAAGGCCGGCGTGCGCGGCGGCGTATACGGCCTCTTCGTCGATGCGCGCCCAGCGCGGGTAGAGCTCGGTGAGCCATTCGAACAGGGCCTTGTCCTGCGCGAGGCCGCGGAAGATCCACTGGTAGAGGTGGTGGTGGGTGTTGACAAGGCCGGGGGTGAGCAGGCAGCCGGAGCCGTCGACGACGCGGGCGGCGCGGGCGCGGCCGCCGCTCAGGCGCGCGATCGCTTCGTGCGCCTCGCGCGGAGCCGGGCCCGGGCCCACCGCGTCGATCACGCCGCGCGCGACCACGACGTGCCCGGTCTCGTACTCGGCGCCGTCGGCGTTCACGGTCGCCACCGCGCAGCCCTCGATGATCAGCGACGGCCCGATGTCAGGGTTCAGTGACGTCGCCGGGCCGTCGGCGGGGTCGGGCGTCGGCCGGCCGGCCGTGCCGCCGCTCATCGCACGGCTCCCTGCGGGTGGTCGCGGTACTGTCCGGTGTCGCGCGGTTCGGTGTCGCGCGGTTCGGTGTCGCGCAGTTCGGCGTCGCGCAGTTCGGCCGCGGCGCTGAACACGGCGTCGATGATCTTCTCGTATCCGGTGCACCGGCACAGGTTCCCGGCCAGCGCCTCGCGGATCGCCGCCTCGTCCAGAGCGGTCGGCGCGCCGCCGCCCGCGGGGGCGGCCAGGGCTCGACGCACCAGATCGTGCGCCGCGACGACCAGTCCCGGAGTGCAGAAGCCGCACTGCACCGCGCCGCACTCGACGAACGCGCGCTGGACCGCGTCCGGCACGCCGTTTTCGGCGAGGCCTTCGACGGTGCGCACCCGGCGGCCTTCCGCCTGCCCTGCGGCCACGAGGCAGGAGCAGACCGGTTCGCCGTCGAGGTAGACGGTGCAGGATCCGCACTCGCCCTCCTCGCAGGCGTTCTTGGTGCCGGGCAGCGCGAACTGCTCGCGCAACGCGTTCAGCAGGCTCGCGCCCGCGGGCACGTCCGGGGCGGTGCGCGGCCGCCCGTTGAGCGTCATCGTCAGGCGCAACCGGCCGGGCGCGGTGCGGGGGCCGGTGCCTGCGCCGATGTCTGCGCCCGTACCGATGCCGCCGCCGATGCCAGTTTCGCAGCCTCCTGACATGCTGTGGTCACTCCTCGCACCCGCGGTCATGCCGGCACCGGTTCCCTGTCTTGGTCGGCGGCGGTGCGGATCCAGCGCAGCGCCCGGGTTGCCAGCACGGCCAGCGCGTGGCGGCGGTAGGCCGCGGTGCCGCGCACGTCGTCGATGGGGTTCGCGGCGTCGGCGACCAGTTCGCCGAATCGGCGCGCCGCCGAGACCGGCACGCTCAGGGTGCCCCAGTCCAGCGCCCCGGCGAGGAAGCGTTCGGCGCCGCGCGCGGCCAGCGGGGTCGGTCCCGCCGAGCCGATGCCGGTGCCGACCGTGCGCCGGTCCAGGTCCAGGGCGAGCGCGAACGAGCACACCGCGATCACCATGGCGTTGCGGGAGCCGACCTTCGCGAACTGCTGCGGCCCGGCCGCCGTCGGGATCAGCACCGCGCGGATCAGTTCGTCGGGGGCCAGCGCGCAGCTCTTGACGCCGGTGAAGAAGCCGCCGATGGGTATCTGCCGCAGGCCGCGGAACGATTCGGCCTCCACCACGGCGCCGGTGGCCAGCAGCGCGGGGTGCGCGTCGCCGGCGGGCGAGGCGGTGCCGAGGTTCCCGCCGACCGTGGCGCGGTTGCGGATCTGCGGGGAGCCGACGGTACGCGCGGCCATCGCCAGGGCCGGCAGGCGGTCGGCCAGGTCGCGGATGATCCGTGCGTAGGGCACCGCGGCGCCGAGGTGGACGGTGCCGCCGACCACGTCCCATTCCTTCAGTTCGCTGATCCTGCCCAGATCGAGCAGCGCGCTGGGCCGGCGCAGGTCGAAGTTGAGCTCGACCATCACGTCCGTGCCGCCGGCGATCGGCACCGCGTCGGGGCGGGCCGCCTTGGTCTCCAGTGCCTCGGCCCAGCTGGCGGGGGCGAAGAACTCCATGGGGCGCTGCTCCTCGGTTCGGTTCGCTTCGATCGGGTTCGCTTCGGTTCGTTCGCTGTCGGTCGCGGTGCGGCGGGCGGCCCGCGATCACTGCCAGGCCGCGGGATCAGGCGGTTCGCCGCGGCGCGCGAGAGATCCCTCGATCAGCCCGTACGGCCGGTCCGCGGCGTGGAAGACCTCGTTGTCGTTGGTCAGGCCGAAGGGCGCGAGGTCCACGGCGACGTGGTGCCGGTTCGGCAGGGTGAGCCTGGCCTCCGCGATCGCGTCGTCGTGCTCGAGCAGCCGGCGGCCCATCGCGTAAAGGGTCTGCTGCAGGGAGAGGCTGTGGGTGTCGGCGAACGCCGTCATCAGCGCGGCCCGCGCGCGGGCGTAGGACTTGTCCCAGTCCGGCTCGCCCGCCGCGCCGCCGCGGCGCCATCTCGCGTCGATCGCGGTGGCCAGCACGCGGTCGCTGGTTTCGGCGAGCGTGGTGTATTCGTCCTCGTAGAAGCCGTGGAACTCGGAGCCCGCGGTGTTGAGCACGACGAGGTCTTTCAGGCCGCTGACGACGCGGCTGGCGCCGTCCGCGTCGGCGTGGACGAGCGCGGTGCGGGTTTCGCGGCCGCCGCGCACGAACGAGTGCCGGCTCTCGGCGCCGGGAATGCGGTCCCAGCCGTATTCCTCGATCCCGATGCGCGCGTGCGTGATGTAAGGGCACGTGGTCAGGAAGTGCTGGGCCAGCAGCAGGGCGAACTGCTCGGCGCTGGCCACTCCGTGCCGCTTGGCGAGCGCGTAGACGGCGTTCTTCTGCGCGTCGGTGGTCAGTACCTTGGCGTTGTCTCCGGTCAGGTGGGTGTCGGCCTGATCGCCGGACAGGGCGATGCTCACGTTGAGGTCTTTGAGCGCGTGCTCGGCCGCGCCCCGGGTCACGCGCACGATCCGCACCTCGGCCTTGCCGTAGCGGGTGGGGCCGAGGACGACGGCTGGGGCGTGCCGGTCCGGCGCCGGCTGCCGGCCGCCGGGCGCGGTTTCGCCGTCCAGGACCTGTTTGCGGTCCATCGCCGTCAGCTCCCCCGGTAGGTCGAGTACGCGAACGGGCTCAGCAGCAGCGGCACGTGGTAGTGCGCCGCCGCGTCGCCGACCGTGAAGCAGACGGCGACCTCGGGATAGAAGAAGTCGGTGACGCCGCGGCGCGCGAAGTACCCCGCGGTGTCGAACACCAGCCGGTATCTGCCCTCATGCGCCGCGCCGCTTCGGAACGGGTGCAGTTCGACGCCACCGAACGCCTCGCGCACGCGGCCGTCCGGGTCGGTGCGGCCGTCGGCCAGGGCACTCCAGCCGTGTGCGGCGGCCGCGTCGAGGCGTACCGTCAGCGCCGCCGCCGGCCGGCCCAGCGCCGCGTCGAGCACGTGTGTGGACAGGCTCGCCATCACGGCCACGTCCCCTCCGCGAGGCCGAGAAGCAGCTTGTCGAGCCGCAGCCGCACGATCTGGTTCAGCTCATCGCGTACCACCGCCTGTTCCGTCGAGGGATCGTTGCGCAGCCGGCCGAGTGCGGCGTCGAGCATCTGCTCAGCGGTGCGCCCGGTCGCGCGGATCAGGAAGACGTGGCCGAACGCGGCTTCGTATGCGGCGTTCGCCTCGGCCAGTTGCCGGGCTGTGCGCGCGTCGGGGCCGTCCGCGGCCGCCTGCTCCGCGCGCGACCACGCCGCCGCGGGCGACGCGCGGTCCGCGGCGCGTGTGCCGATGCGCGGGTGCGCGGTGAGGGCTTCGAGAACGTCGGGCCAGTCGAGCCGGGCGACTTCCACTGCGGCGATGCGGTACAACTGCGCGGCGTCTGCGTAGGGGCGGACGGCGGCGATAGCCGCAGCCCAGCGGTGTGACGCGCAGCACGCCGCGAGGGCGGCCGCCGCCTCAGGCGCCGACAGCGCATTGAGACGCTCCAGGCCGGCACGGGCGTGGCCGGGCGCACGCACGGGCGCGGGGGCGCCCGCGCCCGCGTCCGCACCACTTGCCACCGCGACCACCGGCCGCTCCCGTCCTCACGCGCCGCACTCGCCGTTCGGTCCGTCCGCGGTCTTCCTGTGCGCACCAGTCAAGTCCTCGCTGACCTCGGCTTCCATGGGCCGATGGCACGAAGCCCCGGGCCGTGGCGGCGTGCGCGCCTTGGAGGTTCCTACGAGACGCCCTGGCGGCTACTGTGCTGGGTAAAGGCAGCAACATCCAACCGTGACGGAAACCTGCCGCGGGAAGGAGAACCGCCCGGATGCGTCTGCGGGATCTGGTCGAGGCGTCGCCGCTGGGCCTGACGGCCGTCGCCGCCGCGCCCGGCCTGGACCGGGAGCTCGGTTCGGTGATGGTGACCGACCTGCCGGACCCGAGCCGGTATCTGCGCGGCGGGGAGCTGGTGGTTTCCGGTCTGGTGTGGCTCAGCGATCCGCGCAGGTCGGCGGCGGAGCACTGCGAGCTGTTCGTGGGCGCGGTGGCCCGCGCCGGTTGCGCGGGGCTGGCCGCCGGAGACACCACGGACGCGCCGTTGCCGCCGGAACTGCTGGACTCGTGCACGCGGTACGGCGTGCCGCTGCTGCATGTGCCGGCGCAGCTGGCTTTCGCGGAGCTGACCGAGTGGATTTCCGGGCAGATCTCGGCGCAGCGGGTCGGGGACGCGGGAGAGCTGCTGGCCAGGCACCGGCTGTTGGTGGCCGCGGAGACGCAGCAGGGGCTGGCCGGGATCGTGCGGCTGATCGGGCAGGAGACCGGGATGGCCTGCTGTGTGCTCACGGCGGCCGGGGATCTCGTCGCCGCGTGCGGTGGCGCGCCGACAGCGGCGGCGCGCACGGTCATCGCACGCGAGGTGTTGCGCACGGGGGCGTCACAGGAGCGGCTGGTCGAGCATCGCGGCCGGGCGTACTCGGTGTACACGGTGCATGGTCGGCCGGGCACCGCGATCACCGACTGGCACGCGGTGTTCGAGGGCGATTGGCGCACGTGGCCGCGGCAGCGGCGCGAGGCGGCGCGCGGCGCGGCCCGGCTGATCGGCGCCGAGCGGGCGCGGCTGGCCGAGGGGCGGCGGGTGCTGCGCCGGGTCGGCCGCGAGTTGGTGACGCTCGCCGCGGCGGGCGCGCCGGCGGCGGAGATCGGGGCGCGGCTGGCCGTGGCCGGGCTCGATCCGGCGGCGGGGCTGCGCGCGGTGGCGGTCGCGGTCACCGGCGCCGGCGCCGGAGTTGGCGGCCTCGACGCGGGCACGGGAACAGGCGCGGGCGCGGGGGAAACATCGTCGGGCCGCGCGCTGGCGGGTCGGCTGGCGCGGGTGCTGGTGGAGCACGCCGAGGCGCGGGCACCGGTTCCGCTCGCGGTGTTTCATCCGGGCTCGCCTGCGGCCGCACGTGAACAAGGCAGCGGCGAGGACGCGGAAGGCTCGGGATGGTTCGGCGCGGCGTACGCGGTGGCGCTGTGCACGGATACGGATACGGATGCGGATACACCCGGCACGTCGGACGACGAGCCGGGTGGCGTGCCCTGGGTGAGCGCGGCGGCGCTGCGCGTGCGTCTGGCGGCGCTGGGCCCGGGTCTCGGCCGACAGCGGGTCGCAGTGGGCCTGAGCGACCGTTTCACGCAGGCGGCCGAGCTGGCCGGAGCGATCGAGGAAGCGCGGCTCGCGCTGCGGGTGGCGCTGCGCCGTCCGGGCCGGATCGAGCTGACCGAGCACAGCGAGCTCGCCTCGCACCTGGTGCTGCTCGCGCACGTGCCGGACGAGTTGCGCCGCGGGTACCGCGACCGGTTGCTCGGCCCGCTGCGGGCGTACGACGCGCGCCACCATTCACGGCTGGAGGAGACGCTCGACCGTTTCCTGGGCTGCTCGGCGTCGTGGAGCAAATGCGCGCAGGAGCTGCACATCCACGTCAACACGCTGCGCTACCGGATCGAGAAGATCAACCAGCTGACGGGCCGGGATCTGGCCCGGCTGGAGCACCAGGTCGATTTCTACCTCGCGTTGCGGGCGCGGTGACGACGGCGGGCCGCACCGTACGGGCCGATCGCGCCGGGAGCGCCGCGGCGCTGATCCTGGCGGCCGGCGCCGGCGCGCGCTTGGGCGGTCCGAAGGCGCTGCTGTGGTTTCAGGGCCGGCTGCTGGTGGAGCGCGCGGTCGAGGCGGCGGGCTCGGGCGGGTGCGGCCGGATCGTGGTCGTCCTCGGGGCGGGGGCCGACGAGGTGATGCGGCGCGCGGACCTGGGCCCGGCGCGCTCGGTGCTGAACCGCGGCTGGAGCGAGGGGATGGGTTCCTCGCTTCGCGCCGGGCTCGCGGCGCTCGACGCGCCGCCGGACGGCGCCCCGGCCGACGCCGCGCTGGTGCTGCTTGTCGACCAGCCGTTCGTGGGCGCCGCGGCCGTGCGCGCGGTGCTCGCGGCCTGGCGCGCGGGTGCGCGGTTGGCGGCGGCCTCGTATGGGGGCAGGCGCGGGCACCCGGTGCTGTTCGCCCGCGAGCACTGGGCGGCGGTCGCGCGCGCTGCGACGGGTGACGCCGGCGCCCGGGGCTTCCTCGCGTCGCACGCGGCGCAAGTCCTCCTCGTTCCGTGCGACGCCGTCGCCGATCCGCAGGACCTGGACACGCCCGAGGACCTCGACAGACTCGCCCGGCCCGGTACGCCGGGTGCGTGACGGCGGGTCAGTTCGGCGGCCGGTCAGTTCGGCGGCGGGCCGCCGGAAAGATCGCGGTACCTTCATGCGCGCAGCGCCTTCATGTCCGAGCCCTGCCTCGTCGATGGGGCACTGCTCCGGCGCGCGCGGCGGCCGCGGGGTCGGCCGCTGACGGTGGATACCGATACTGTCTTTCTCCGATGAGCCTGATTCCTCTGCTGCTGCTCGCGGACAGCCGCCTGCCCGGCGGGACGCATGCGCACTCCGGCGGGCTGGAGGCGGCCGTGGCCGCCGGCCGGGTCCACGACGGCGAGACGCTGCGCGCCTTTCTGCTCGGGCGGCTGACCGGCGTCGGGTTCACGGCGGCCGCGTTCGCCGCTGCGGCCGCGCTGGAGTTGAGCGGCGGGCTGGTGGTCGGCGAGCGCGGCGTGCAGACCCGCGAGGCGGCGGCCCTGGACGCCGAGTACGACGCGCGCACGCCCTCCCCGGCGCAGCGCGCCACGTCGCGCGCGCTCGGGCGGCACCTGCTGTGCGCGGTGCGCGCGGGCTGGCCCGGCGTGCTTCTCGACGCGGTCGCCGGGCTGCATCCGGACGGGCCGCACCACCCGATCGCTTTCGGCGCGGCGGCCGCGGTGGCGGGGGTGGACCCGGGCGGCGCGGCCGAGGCGGTGGCGCTCGGGTCGGTCACCGGCCCCGCGCACGCGGCCCCGCGGCTGCTCGGACTCGATCCGGACGCGGTGACCGCGGTGCTCGCCTCGCTGGCCGCGCAGGTGGAGCAGGTCGCCGCCGCGGCGGCGAAGGCGGCGCGCGGCCCGGTCGAGGAACTGCCGGCGGTGGGCGCGCCGCTGCTGGAGATCGCGGCGCAGCAGGTCCGCGGCGGGCAGGTGCGCTTCTTTGTCTCGTGAGGCGGTGGCGCGGCAGGGCGCGGGGCGCGGCGGCGGAACGCTGCGGGTCGGGATCTGCGGCCCGGTCGGCGCCGGCAAGACCAGCCTGATCGCAGGGCTCTGCGGCGCGCTGGGCACCGAGCTGTCCCTGGCCGTGCTCATGAACGACCCTGATGTGCAGGCCGAGGAGCCGTTGCTCACGCACCAGGGCCTGGACGCGCGGCGGATCGCCGCGGTGCGCACCGGATGCAGCCCGCAGGCCGCGATCCGGGACGACATCCGCGCCAACGCCGCCGCGGCCGAAACGCTGGAGTCGCTTTTCGCTCCGCTGGATCTGCTGCTGGTCGAGGCGGGCGGCGCGGATCTGGGCGCGAACTTCAGCAGGGCACTGATCGACCGGCAGATCTTCGTGCTCGACGCCGCGGCCGGGGACCGCACGGTGCGCAAGGGCGGCCCGGGCGTCACGCAGGCGGATCTGCTGCTGGTCAACAAGACCGACCTGGCCGCGGCGGCGCGCGCCGATCTGGAGCGGATGCGCCGGGACGCGGCGGCTCGCAGGGGCGAATCGCCCACGGTGTTCGTCTCGCTCGCCGAGCATCCCGGGGCGCCGGCGGTGGCCGACTGGGTCCGCAAGCTGATGGCGCAGCGGCGGCTGACCGCGACAGGGCAGGAGCGGCGATGAGGGCTTCCGCGCGGATCGTGGCCCGCTGCCAGGCGGACGGCTCGACCCGGCTGACCACGCTGGCCGGGGAGGCGCCGCTGCTGCTGCGGCGGGCGGCGCGACAGGGCGCGAAACAGGCGCCGGACGAGGGCGCGCCACCGGACGGCGCCGGCACGGGCGGGCCGGCGCGGGTGTACCTGGCGGGCGGCACGGCGGGCCCGCTGGGGGGCGACGAGCTGCGCTGCTCGGTGGACCTCGGTCCCGGGGCGCGGCTGGAGGTGCACGGCGTGGACGCCTCGGTGGCGCTGCCCGGGCCGCACGGGCGCGAGTCCGCCCTGGAGATCCATGCCCGCGTGGGCGAGGGCGGCGCGCTTTCCTGGTCGCCGCGGCCCCTCGTCGCCGCGCGCGGGGCGCGCCACCGCACGGTGGCGCGGGTCGAGCTGGCCGCGGACGCGCTTCTGGTCTGGCGCGACGAGCTGATCCTCGGCCGCGACGGCGAGGACCCGGGCTCGGTCTCCACGCGGCTGCGGGTGTTGCGGGCCGGGCGCGTGTTGCTCGACCGCGAGGTCGCGTTCGGTCCGCGGCATCCCGGTTCGCTCGGCCCGGCCGGCAGCGGCGCGCACCGCGCGATCGGTTCGCTGCTGGTGGTGGATCCGGCGTGGGCATCCGCACCCGTGGACGGGGTGCCTTCCGGCAGCCCGCTGTCCAGGCTGACGCCGCAGGACGAGCCGGCCGTCGCGGTCGCGGTGTTGCGCTTGTCCGGGCCGGCGGTGCTGGTCACCGCGGCGGCTTCGGGCGCCGCCGCGCTCGCCCGCGTGCTGGACGGTGCGATCTAGTGTCCCGCGGTGCGCCGTGGTCCGCTGCGGTCTGCGGGCTCCGGGACGGGGAATGCGCGCGGCGCTGGGTATGTTCCTGGGACGACGGCGCAAGCCGCAGTAAGCCGAACAGGGAGATTGTGATGGCGACGGTCGAGCTGACCGCGGAGAACTTCGAGGAGACCGTGTCGGGCTCCGGGATCACGCTGGTCGACTTCTGGGCGGCCTGGTGCGGGCCGTGCCGCATGTTCGGGCCGGTGTACGACCGGGTGTCCCAGCGGCACGAGGACATCGTGTTCGGCAAGGTCGACACCGAGGCGCAGCCGGACCTGGCCGGGGCGTTCAACATCACCTCGATCCCGACGCTGATGATCGCGCGGGACGGCGTCGTGGTGTACGCGCAGGCCGGGGCGCTGCCCGAGCAGGCGCTCGAGGAGCTGATCGGCAAGGCGCGCGAGCTGGACATGGACGAGGTGCGCCGGCAGATCGAAGCGCAGGACTCAGCGCAGAGCAAGGGCGCCTGAGCGCGGCGCCGACGAGCGGCGGTTGGAAGACGCCGCGCGCCGCCGGCCGGTTTCAGTTGTTCCGAAACCGGCCGGGAGCAGTCCGGCGAGCCGCCTCGTCAGCGCCTCTGTCGGCTACCGCATGTGCGGGTAGCCGTACTCGGTCGGCGGCACGAAGGTCTCCTTGATGGAGCGCGTGCTGGTCCAGCGCAGCAGGTTCTGCGCCGAGCCGGCCTTGTCGTTGGTGCCCGATGCGCGGCCGCCGCCGAAGGGCTGCTGGCCGACGACGGCGCCGGTGGGCTTGTCGTTGATGTAGAAGTTCCCGGCGGCGAAGCGCAGGCGCTCGGCCGCGCGGGCGGCCACGGTGCGCTCGGTGGTCATGATCGACCCGGTCAGCGCGTAGGGCGAGGAGGCGTCGATCCGGTCCATCACCGCGTCGAAGTCCGGCTCGTCGTAGACGAACACCGACAGGATCGGCCCGAAGTACTCGGTGGTGAAGATCTCGTCGTCCGGATCGGTGCCGGTCAGCAGGGTCGGGCGCACGAAGTAGCCGGTGGCGTCGCTGTAGCCGCCGCCGGCCTGGACCGTGATCGTGTCGGTGGCGCGGGCCCGGTCGATCGCGGCCCTGTGCTTGTCGAAGGCGCGCCGGTCGATGACCGCGCCCATGAAGTTGGACAGGTCCGTGACCGGTCCCATGCTCAGCCCGTCGATCTCGGCGATCAACTCCTCGCGCAGCCGGTTCCACAGGCCGCGCGGCAGGTAGGCGCGGGAGGCCGCGGAACACTTCTGCCCCTGGTACTCGAACGCGCCGCGGGTCAGCGCCGTCTTCACCGCCGCCGGATCGGCGCCGGCGTGTACGAGCACGAAGTCCTTGCCGCCGGTCTCGCCGACCAGCCGCGGGTAGGTGCGGTAGCCGGCGATGTTCTCGCCGACGGTGCGCCACAGGTGCTGGAAGGTCCGGGTCGAGCCGGTGAAGTGGATGCCGGCCAGGTCACGGTGGCGCAGGGCGACCTGGGAGACCGGGATGCCGCTGCCGGTGACCACGTTGATCACGCCGGGCGGCAGGCCCGCCTGTTCCAGCAGGCGCATCAGGAAGTGCGCGGAGAACTGCTGGGTCGGCGAGGGCTTCCACAGCACGGTGTTGCCCATGAGCGCCGGGGCGGTCGGCAGGTTCCCGGCGATCGCGGTGAAGTTGAACGGGGTGATCGCGTAGACGAAGCCCTCCAGCGGCCGGTGGTCGGTGCGGTTCCACACCCCGGGGCCGCTGATCGGCTGCTCGGCGAGGATCTGCCGGGCGAAGTGCACGTTGAAGCGCCAGAAGTCGGCCAGTTCGCAGGCGGAGTCGATCTCGGCCTGCTGCGCGCTCTTGGACTGGCCGAGCATCGTGGCGGCGTTGAGGGTGGCCCGCCAGGGGCCGGCCAGCAGGTCGGCGGCCTTGAGGAAGATCGCGGCGCGGTCGTCGAAGGACAGGGCGCGCCAGCCCGGGGCTGCCGCGGCGGCGGCGTCGATCGCGGCGCGCGCGTCCTCCTCGGTGGCCTCGGCCAGGGTGCCGAGCACCGCGCGGTGGTCGTGGGGCTGGACCACGTCGAGTTTGCCGCCGCCGCCCATGCGCTGTACGCCGCCGATGGTCATGGTCAGGTCGACGGGATGCCCGGCCAGATCGCCGAGGGCGCGCACGAGGCGTGCCCGCTCCGGGCTGTCCGGGCCGTAGCCGAGCACCGGTTCGTTGGCGGGGACGGGGACCTGGGTTACGGCGTCCATGGCGCTCCTGTGTGCAAGGGATCGGATCTGTGCAAGGGGTCGGACGGGCGGGCGATCGGACGGCTGCGGTGGTTCGGTTGCCTGCCGGCGGGGGCGCCGGCGGACGATTCGGCGGCTCAGCGGCTCAGCGGCCGAGCAGGGCGCGCAGGAAGAACGCGACGTTGGCCGGACGTTCGGCGAGCCGCCGCATGAAGTACGCATACCAATCCGTACCAAACGGTACGTAAACGCGCACCCGTTCGCCTTTGTGCGCGAGCTGGCGCTGGAGGTCGGTGCGGATGCCGTAGAGCATCTGGAACTCGTATTCACCCGGTTGGCGGCCCGCGTCGCGGGCGGCGCGCTTGCCGGTCGCGATCATCCGCGGGTCGTGGCTGGCGATCATCGGATAGCCGCCGCCGGACATGAGGATCGCCGCGCATTCGCCGAAGGCCGCGTCCACGTCGGCCTTGCGCGGGTGGGCGACCTCGGGCGGTTCGGCGTACGCGCCTTTGACCAGGCGCACCCGCGAGCCCGGATACGCGAGGTCCCGGCAGTCCTGCGGGGTCCGCAGCAGCATCGACTGCATCACCGCGCCGACCCACGGGAAGTCCTGGCGCAGTTCGCGCACGATGTGCAGGGTCGACTCGACGGTGGTGTGGTCCTCCATGTCGAGCGTGACGGTGGTGCCGGCGGCGGACGCGGCCTCGCAGATCGCGCGGGCGTGCTCCAGCGCCAGTTTCTCGCCCGCGTCGGGCAGCGCCTGGCCGAGCGCGGAGAGTTTGACCGAGACCTCGACCGCGTCGGCGAGTGCGTTGCGGTGCAGCACCGTCAGCAGCTCGATGTAGGCGTCGCGGATGGCTGCGGCCTGCGCGGCGTCGCGGGTGTCCTCACCGAGGTGGTCGAGGGTCGCGTGCAGGCCGTCGGCCCTTAGGGCCCGCACCGCGCGGATCGCCGACTCGATGCTCTCCCCCGCGACGAAGCGGTCGACGACGCGCCGCGTGACCGGGAATCCGACCATCGCGTCGCGCACCCGGGGGCTGCGCGAGGCTCGGAGCAAGAAGGACGAGAGCACGGACACCGCTGGCCTCCTGCGGACGGGGTCTCGGGACCGAGACGGGTTACCCCGTCACCGTAGAAACCATCGCGGAACCTGGCGAGATACCACTGTCAGAGTGATCCGGCCGATTTCTCATACACTTGTATGAAGGACGCCGTGGGCGGTCCGACATCCGCTCGGCGGGCGGGCCGCCCGAGGCGGGCCGGAAGGCGGCGGAAAGGCGGCGGAAAGGCAGCGTGCGCGTTGATCGGGCCGGATTTGCAGGATCTGGTGGACGGGGCGGCGCTGGTCTCCGGGGCGCCGGTGACGCTGGAGGACCGGGAGTTCAACCTGGTCGCGGTGAGCGCGCACCAGCGGCCCGGGGACGCGGTGCGTCAGGACTCGATCATGCATCGCCGCGCGACGCCGGAGGTGCGCCGCTATTTCGAGTCCTTCGGGATCGCGCACGCGGCCGATCCGGTGCACATCCCGCCGGATCCGCGGCGCGGACTGCTCGGCCGGCTGTGCGTCCCGGTGCGCTGGCAGTCCGTCACGTACGGGTACCTGTGGCTGCTGGAAGACCCGGAGGCGGGCGCCGCGGACGGGCGCCCGATGCCGCTGGCGCAACTGCTGGCCGCGGCCGGGCGGGCCGGGGTGGAGATGGCGCGGCGTTCGCGGCTGCGCGAGGACCTGGGCTGGAAGGTCGGCGACCTGCTGTCCACGTACCCGGAGACCCGGGCGCGGGCGGCCGAGGAGATCGCAGAGTCCTGGTCGCTGCCGCCGGGCACACCGGTCGCGGCGGTCTCGGTGCGGCCGGCGGGTGGGTCGGGCGCGGTGTTCGTCAACGCCTGGCGGCTGCCGCGCACGATCCTGGTCGGTTCCGGGGAGCACGCCGCCACGGTCATCGTTCCGCTGTCCGCGCCCGGCGAGCTGTCCGCGGCGCGCGGGATGATCCGGTCCGCTTTCGCGGCGCTGACGGCCTCGGCCCCGCCCGGGGCTGCGGCGCCCACGCCGGTGGCGGGCATCGGCGGCCCGGCGGACAGCCTGGTGCGGGCGCGGGAGAGTTGGTTGCAGGCCAGGATCGCGGCGCGGGTGGCGGCGAGCCGGCGGCCGGACGGGCCCCTGGTGCTGGAGTGGCCGCAGCTGGGTGTGCACCGGCTGCTCGGGGCGGGTACGGACGCCGCGCTGCGTGAGGCGGTCGTCACCTCAGGCGTGGCCGCGCTGCTGGCGGAAGGCGGCGCGCAGCTGGTGCGCACGGCCAAGGCTTATCTCGACGAGGCGGGCAGCGCGCAGCGCGCGGCGCAGACGCTCAGCATCCACCGGCAGACTCTCTATCACCGGCTTGAGCGGATCGAGCGGATCAGCGGTCTGGATCTCGGCTCCGGGCAGGACCGCCTGCAGCTGCACCTCGCGCTGACCGTGCTGCCCGACCTGGACTTCTGAGCTGAGCTGAGCTGAGCCGGGCCGGGCCGGGGCCGGCCGGGTGCGGTCGTGACGCCGCCCGCCTGGCCCGGCCCGGCCCGGACCACCGCAGACCCCGCCACAGCAGACCGGACACGTCTCCCGTCGGCCCGGCGCCTCAGGCGTATCAGGCGTATCAGGCGTATCAGGCGTCTGACGGTGAGATCGTTCATTCTTCCGACGACGAAGCCGTACCCTCAGCCGCTGCCGGACCGGCCTGCGCGAGCGCCACGGCGCCCGGGGCGCCCGGCCCACCGCCACCCTGTCCCCTCCCCCGGCGCCTGCTCCACCGCACCAGCCGGCGCAGCGGCCACCACAACACCGCGACGACGACCGCGTACGGCACCAGCCAGCCCGCCGCCGCCAGCACAGCGCGCACCACGGCGAGGAATCCGTGCCAGCCTGCTGTCAGGCCCCGCATGAATCCGCTGGCCGCCGGCGCCGGCGGCGTGGCCGGCCGGCCCTGGCTGAAGTAGCCGACGGTGATCGTCGCGAACTGCACCTGGTCGGAGAGCGCCTTCTGCTGCGCCTCCAGCGACTCGAGATCGGACTCGCGCTGCGAGAGTGCCTGCTCGAGCGAGATCAGGTCGTTCATCGAGGCGGCCTTGTCGATCAGAGTCCGCAGTTGCGCGATCGCGTCGCGCGCGGAGGCCACCCGGCTGGCCACGTCCGCGACCTGGCCGGTCACGTCGGTCGAGGTGCGGCTCTGATAAGTGACGGTGCCCTTGCCGGCCAGGGCGGCGAGCACCGAATCCACGTTCTGCGGCGGGACGCGCAGCACCAGCACGGCCTGCTCGGAACCGTCGGAGCCCTCGACCGGCGGCAGCCCGACCGGCGCCGGCGCCGTGCCGCCGTCCGCCGAACCCGAGGTCGCGGCATCGGAGGAGACGGGGCCGGGGGCCACCGGCGTCACCTGGGTTCCGGAGCCGATCGACTCGTTCGCCACGTAGCCGCCCGCGGCCTGCGCGAGGTTCGCCGCCTTCGCCGCGGCCGCCGCGGCGTCGGCGGTCTTGACCTGGAGACCGGCCGTGACGACCAGATCCCGGCTCGGCAGCCTGACCGCCGTGCCCGAGTTCGCGGCGGCCGAACCGCCGCCGGCGTCCGCGCTCCCGGCAGAGTACTGTTTCAAAGCCTGCGGCGCCTGCGCGGATCCCGCCGCGGCGCCGCCCTCCTGCCGTCCCGCCGACGACGCGCTCGTCCGGCTCGCGCCGCTGCTGCACGCGCTCAGCGCCAGTACCCCGCCCAGAAGCACCACACCCGCGGCCGCCCGTATCCCGCGCCCGCCATCGTGCCGTCTCTCTCGCATGACCCGTATTCCGCCCCTCCGAGGACACCCGGCGCGGTCCGTCACCGCGCTCGGCGCACCTTGGACGGGACGCAGCCCGCGGGTGTTCCACCACTGAGTCACCGTTGGGTATCGGTTCGCTCTCGGACCGGAACCCGCGAAAACCTGAACCTGGGATCATATTTTTATCCTCACCCCCCTTTGCAAGCCCGCGGCGCGGCTCCTACGCTGCCCCAACGGCGCGGTTCACCCGCCCGGGACTGTCCCGGCTATGGAAGGCGACCACACGGTGAGCGGGAACGGCATCGACGCGGGTCTCAAGCAGGCGCGCGGCGCGCTGTTCGTCGCGTTCGGCGCGCAGGGGTTCTCGCTGATCGCGCTGACCAGCGAGATTCCGACGCTGGAGAAGCAGCTGCACATCGGGGACGGGACGGTCGCGGCGGTCATGGCCGCGGTCCTGGTGGTCGCGGCGCTCGGTTCGCTGGCCGCCGGGGCGCTGGTCGGCCGGTACGGCTCGCGGATCGTGCTGCGCGTCGCCCAGCTGCTGGTGCTCGCCGCGATCACCGGCGTGGGCGCCGCGCACGCGCTGGGTGCGGCGTTGCCGTTCCTGCTGCTGATCGGGGCCGCGATCGGCGCGGTGGACGCCACCACGAACATGCAGGCGGTGGCGTTGCAGCGGCGCTACGGCCGCTCGATCATCCTCTCCTTCCACGGCGTGTGGGCCTTGGGCGCGGCGATCGGCTCGATCGCCGCGACGCTCGCGACGAACACGCACACCTCGCTGCTGGTCTTCTACGTCGCGGCGAGCGTGCCGCTGGCGGTGCTGCTGCTCGCGGTCGGCCGGTTCCTGCTGGCGGGCGTCAAGGACGAGACGATCGCCCTGGACGCGCGCACCGGCGCGCCGCCGGCGATCGCGTGGCGGCCGATGCTGGCGGTGTGCGCAGTGATGGCCCTGGCGTATTTCGCGGACTCCACCGTCTCCAGCGCCGGCGGGCTCTACATCCGCGACGGGCTGCGCGGGCACGGCTGGCAGATCACCATCGTCTACTTCGCCTACGCGGTGCCGTTCATGGCCGGGCGCTTCGCCGGGGACCGGCTGACCGAGCGTTTCGGCGGCGTGCGGGTGGGCCGGGCG
>NZ_JAGSXH010000067.1 GCF_018283645.1 Actinocrinis puniceicyclus
GCCCTGCCACGCCTCGCCCTGCTACGCCCCGCCCTGCCACGCCTCGCCCTCGTGTTGGATCAGCGAGCGTGCGGCCGAGAGCGGCCAGGCCACGGCGCCGGCGTGACCCTCCGGTACGCGCAGATCGTGCACTTGCCAGGTTGAGGCGACCGGGCCGGGAAGGCTGATCCGCACCGGCCCGCCGTCGTGTGGCGCGGTGTCGATGGCGCTCAGGTCGGTGACGATTCCGATGCCGGCCGCCTTCGTGGCCGCTTCCTTGCGGCACCAGGACCGGAAGAAAAGCCGAGAACGCTGCGCCGCAGGGGCCTGATCGATACGCGCCCGGTCGGCCGGAGAAAGGGCGTGCCGGCCGAGCGCGGCGAGGTTCGCGGGACGTAAGGCTTCTACGTCCACCCCGACGTCGCAGCCGTCGGCGAGTGCCACCACGGCGGCGGTGTCGGTGCGCGAGAGGCTGAAGCGCAGCGTGCATTCCGCGAGTGCCACGCGGGGACGACCGTGTTGCGCGGTATCCGGGCCCTGTCCGCAGTGCGCGCAGCGGTCGCGCCCGATCGGGACCGCTGCCGGCTCCATGCCCAAGGCGCGCCCCACGATCCGCCGCACCGCGGCCCGGCCGCCGGCGTACCGCGCGGCGAGCAGCGGCGCGCAGAAGGACGACGCCGCGGCGCGCTCGCTCGCGTCGAGCAGTGCGAGATCGTCAGGACGCGGACGTTCGGCGAACGGCACGATCCAGACCTCGATGACGCCGGCGCGAGGCGTGGCGCGCGCCGCCGCGCTCGTGCGCACGTCTGGCTGCGCGGACGGCAAGCGGAACGCCGCGGCAGAGGCTCAGCGCGCGGCGGGCGCGACACCCTGGAAGGCGTCGGGCCGGGCCAGCGACTCCGCCAGCAGCAGATCCCTGATCCTGTCGCTCATCAGGCCGATCTGGCGCAGCACCTGGATCACCTTGAAGAACAGCAGCTGCCGGAAACCGGACATCATCGGGTCGTTCTTCGCGAACCGCACGCCGGCCTCGGCGTCCAGGGCGAGGCGCTCCCACACCTCGCGCAGCAGGAAACGCTGCGACATCAGGTGGATCGCCTCGCACAGGAACTCGTCGCGCTCGGCCAGTTCGCGACTGGTCATCTCCTCGTAGAGCCCGGTCAGGGCGATCACGCCGAACGAGATGTGGCGCGCCTCGTCACGGGCGATCATCCGGGTGATCGAGGTGATGATCGGATCGCCGAAACCGGTGCTGGCCACGCGCGTCGCGGCCAGCGCGAGACCCTCGACGACGACCTGCATGCCGAGGTAGACGATGTCCCAGCGAGACTCGGACAGCAGATCCGTCAGCAGTGCCTTGAGACCGGGGTTGATCGGATACCGCACCCCGAGCTTCTCGTCGATGTAGCGCGCGTACGCCTCGACGTGGCGCGCTTCGTCCGCCACCTGGGCGGCCGCGTACGTCTTCGACTCCATGTCTGGCACCGTCTCGACGAGCCGGGCCGTGGTCAGCAGCGCGCCCTGCTCGCCGTGCAGGAACTGGCTGACCATCCAGGCCTGGTACTCCCAGCGGAAGGTGTCCCACAGTCCGGGCGGCACCGGGCTGCCCGGCGCGGAGGCGAAGGGCGCGACGGCCGCGCCGTGCTCGGCCGAGATCGGCGCGCCGAACCTGACGTCGTAGCTCCAGTCGATGTCCGTGGTCGCGTTCCACTGCGCTGTCTTGCTCTTCTCGTACAGGCCCCACAACCGGTTGTCCCGGCTGCCGTAGTCCCAGGTGATGATCGACCGGATGCGCGCCTCGATGCCGAGCAGGTCGGGGTTCGCCCCGTCGGGGGTGAACAGCGCCGGCGCGCTGCCGTTCTCTGCGGCCCTCTCGGCCATCTCGGCGCCCGTCCTCTCCTGGTCCGCGCGGGCGCGCGCCGCCGTTCGCCGCGGCGCGCATCATGTCAATCTTCTGAGTCGAAGGGCCTGGTGACCAGGCAACGGCGCGGCAACTGGACGGCAGGCAAGTTGCCGGTGGCCTTGCCTGGCAGCCGGCCGGGACGCACCGCAGGATGTGCCTGATCCGCCCGCGCCCGCCGCGCGTTCGCAAACCTCGGAGTGTGCCTTGAACATGACAGTCCCGGATCCGGCGAAGCCCGCGGCGGCCGGCCCGGCGAGCGACCCGCGGGACACGGTCGAGCTGTTCGCCGCGGCCGCCGCGCACCTGGTCGAGGGTGTGGCCGCGCGGCACCGCGTGATCGGCTCCGGGGCCATGGAGCAGCGCGCCGAGGGCGCCCGGGTGCAGTTGTCCAACGGCCGCTCGGTGCTGGATTTCGGCAGTTACGCCGTGCCGCTGTTCGGGCATCGGCCGCAGCACGTGCTCGACGCGGTGCGCGAGGCCCTGGACACGATGCCGACCTCGACGAAGCTGCTCGCGAATCCGTACGCGGCCCGGCTGTCCAGGCGGCTCACCGACGCGATCGACCCGGGTCGGCTCACCCGCGTCTGGTTCGGGCTGAACGGGTCGGACGCGGTGGAGGCGGCGCTCAAGCTGGCGATCGCGCGCACCGGTACGCCCGCGATCCTCGCGGTCGAGGGCGGTTTCCACGGCAAGAGCATGGGCGCGCTGGCCGCCACCCATGACGCGCAGCGCAGGGCGCCGGTACTCGGCTTCCTGGGTGATGTGCGGCACCTGCCCTGGGAGCCGGACGCGGTCGCCCGCGCGGCGGCCGAAGCGCCGTTCGCGGCGCTGATCGTGGAACCGGTGCAGGGCGAGGGCGGCGGGCGGTTCCTGCCGCCGCAGCTGCTGCGGCGGTGGAGCGACGACGCGCACGCGGCCGGGGCGTTCGTGATCGCCGACGAGATTCAGTGCGGGCTGCGCCGCTGCGGCGCGATGTCGCTGTCCGTGGCGCACGGCATGCAGCCGGACGCGGTCCTGTTCGGCAAGCCGCTCGGCGGCGGCGTGATGCCGCTGTCCGCGGCGGTGTGCACCGAGGAACTGTTCGCGCCGCTGCGCGACGATCCGTTCTTCCACACGGCGACCTTCTCCGGGCATCCGGTGTCGTGCGCGGCCGGGCTGGCCGCGCTCGACCTGCTGGAGAGCGGGCCGGAGCGGTTCGACGCGGGCGGCGCGGCGCTGGCGCAGGGGCTCGGGGCGCTGGCGAAGAAGTACCCGGACATCCTCGTGGACACCCGCTGCGCGGGACTGTTCGGCGTGCTGGAGTTCGCCGCGGCCGAGCAGGCAGGGCTGGCGATCCTGGAGGCCGGCCGGCGCGGGCTGTTGGTGGCGCAGTGCTTGACGGCTCCCGCGGTGCTGCGGATGCTTCCGCCCGCGGCGGTGACCGAGGAGCAGTTGGAGCAGGCGTTCGACATCCTCGACACGTGCTGCCTGAAGGTCCAGCGGCGCACGGTTCGGTGACGCCGCGGCCCGCGGCAGCCCTGTTTCGACGCTCTCGCTCGGCGTTGGCTCAGCGCTCTGAGCCAACGCCTGAACCAGTGCTCCGGCTCAGCTCTGTTGTTCAGTGCGCGACCGGGCAGCCGCTCCCCGCGGAAGTCTCCGACGATGCCTGGTCCGACTGCGCCGCCCAGGTGCCGGGCCGGTAGCGCGGGTCCATCCGCAGCCGCACCGGCAGGCTGCTGAACCCGCTCAGGAAGTTCGAGTAGACCGGCCGCGGCTCGCCCGCCGACTCGATACCGGCCCCCTCGCCCGCGCCGTCTGCCACCATCGTGCGCAACGCCTCAAGCGCCGCCCCGATCTCGGCCCTGGCCAGATAAGAACCCAGACAGAAGTGCGGCCCGTAGGCGAAGGTCAGGTGCTTGTTCGGCGTGCGGGCCGGGTCGAACACGTCCGCGTCAGGGAACTGACGCTCATCGCGGTTCGCGGAGACGTTCCACACCGTCACCTTGTCCCCGGCCTCGATGAAGCTCCCGTGGATCAGCGCGTCCTGCGTCGCGGTGCGCCCCGCGTGCAGCGTCGGTGTGGTCCAGCGCAGCACCTCCTCCACGGCGGTCTCGATCGCGGCCCGCCCGCTCTTGACCGCCGCCCACGCCTGCGGCCGCTCGATCAGCCCGCGCAGCCCGCCGATCATCGAGAAACGCGTCGTCTCGTCCCCGCCGAGGATGAGGCTGTAACAGTTGAGCACCACCTCCTCGCCGGTCAGCGGGCGCCCGCCGACCCGGCCCCGAACCAGGAGGCTGACCAGGTCGTCGCCGGGCCGCTCGCGTCGGCTCTCGGCCAGTTGCGCGAAGTACAGCAGGATCTCGCTCTTGGCCGTCCACGTGTCCGTCTGCGTGGGCGCGCCGTCCGGCGAGGCCAGCGCGCTGGAGGTCAGGCGCAGGATCTGCGCGCGGTCCGCGTCCGGCACGTCCAGCAGGTCACAGATCGCCGCCAGCGGAACGCGCGCGGCCACGTCCGTGGCGAAGTCGCTCTCGCCGCGCAGCACCGCCTCCTCGACCAGCCGCCCGGTCACCCGGCGCACGCTGCGCACGATCGGCGCCAGCGCCTTCGGGGTGAACGCCTTGAGCATCAGGCCACGCAGTTCGGCGTGGTGCGGCCCGTCGGTGACCGCGGCCATCTTCCCGGCCGCCGAGTCCGCTCCGGCCAGCAGCGTCTCCAGCACGTTGCCGTGTTCCGAGGTGAACCGCACGGTGTCCCGGTAGATCCCGGCCACGTCGGCGTACCGGGTGATCACCCAGTAGCCTGATTCCCGGCCGGGCTCCTGGTGCCAGTACGCCGGCTCCTCGTCGCGCAGGTACCGCCACACCTCGGTCAGGTCGGATTCGGCGTGCAGGCGCGGATCGGCCAGGTCGAGCCGCGGCAGATCGTCGGGCCGCAGCGGCACACGCGCGCCGCGCCCGGCGGAAAGCGTCACCGCGTCGCCCCGGCGGTGCCGAACACGGCGGTCGTGGCCCCGGCGGTCTCGCCGCCGTCGACGACGAACTCCTGCCCGGTGACGAAGGCGGCCCGCGGATCGGCCAGGAAGTGGAAGAACTCCGCGATCTCCTGCGGGGATGCGTGCCGCCCGGCGGGGATGTTGCGGTTGGTCTCTTCGAGCATCTCATCGGTGTACTCAGCACGCTGCATCGGAGTGAGCACCGCGCCGGGCGATACGCACGCGACGCGCACGTTCGGGCTCAGTTCGAGCGCGAACGTGCGGGCGAGCGCGGCTATCGCGGCCTTCGTCGCGTTGTAGTCCGCGTAGAAGGGGTAGCCGCGCAACCCGTTGACCGACGCGGTGGCCAGCAGCACGCCGTGTCCCTGCGCCACCATGTGCGCAGCCGCGTGCCGCCACAGCGCCAGGACGCCGAGCAGGTTGACGTCCACGACGCGCCGCGCGTCGGCCTCGGTGATGTCGAGCACGCCGTGCCGCACGCTGATCCCCGCGTTCGCGATCACCACGTCGAGCGCGCCGTACTGCGCGCGTACCTCGTCGACGGCCGCGCGCACGCCCTCCCAGTCGGCGACGTCGACCTGAATCCAGCGCACCGGGCCGCCGGCTTCGGACGGCGGCTTGACGTCGAGGTTCACGACGCGGTCGCCGGCCTGCGCGAACCGCTGCGCGGTGGCCTCGCCGATCCCGCTGGACGCCCCGGACACTATGACCGTTCGCATCGCGTTCCCTCTCCGGTTCTTCTCGGCTTACTGGACGATCCTGAAGTCGGCCGCGCCGAAGGTCAGGCCGCGGCGCAGGTTGCGGCTGACCGTCAGCTTCTTGAGCCAGCGGTCGGTCCCGTCGTAGCGCACCTCGAACGAGCGGCGGCCGTGCACCGCGAGGTAGTTGTCCACCACCAGCAGCGTGCCCGGACCGACCACGACCTCCTGCTGCGCGCGCTCGAGTTCCGCCATGAGCCGGTCGAGCGCGGCCTCCGCCCGGGGATCGCCGCCCACGGCGCGCATGAACGGCCGGTCTATGCGCAGGTAGGGGTGGCGCGCGTCGCCGAAGAGGACGGCCATCGGCTGCGGATCATCGCGCATGCGCCGCATCCGCTCCAGCGCCGGATTGTCCGGATCGTGCGTCTGCAACTGCCGGACGTGTTCGTCGTCGGGCAGGATGTAGAAGCGTTCCTGGGCGAGAAGGACGCGGTCGGCCTCGGTCAAGTGCAGATCGCGCACCGAGGAGACGATCGTCGGGACCTGATCGTGGTTGCGCACGCCCATCAGCAGCAGATAGTCGCAGCGCAGCGGATGGAAGCCGTCCTCGGTGTGGAATTCGAGGAAGGCCTTGCTGCCGTAGCCGTTCTGCCGTTTCTCATCGCCGCGTATCGGCAGGATGTTCTGCACCACGCGGCCGGACTGGAGACTGGCCCAGGCGAAGGGTTCACCGAGGGTCAGGCCGCTGAGCGCCAGCCACAGTTCCAGCTCCAGGGTCGGCCGGCCAGGTTCCGCCGCGTCCCAGTGCGCCGGAGTCGGCCCGAGCGCATCGTCGTCGGCGGGGAAGCCGCGCACGACGCAGACGGCCGCGCGCTCACCGCGGCGCAAGCCCTCCAGGAACTCGCGCAGGCCGCGCGGCAGCTGCCCGGCGGCGGTCCAGCAGTGGTCGTAGAAACCGGGGTGGACGGGATCGTGCGGCGCGTCGGCCAGCGTCTTGGCCAGCCCGCGCAGTTCGTCGGCCTCGGCGCCGGTCAGCTCGTATTCGTAGGCTCTCGCGCGCATCTCAGCCGAGCCGTTCGGCCAGGCTCTTGGGCCGCAGGTCGGTCCAGGTGCGCTCGACGTAGGCGAGGCAGGCATCCCGGCCGTCCGGACCGTACGCGGCCGACCAGCCGCCGGGGACCTCGGCGAACAGCGGCCACAGCGAGTACTGTCCCTCGTCGTTGACGAGCACGAGGTAGCTGCCCTCGGGGTTTTCGAAGGGGTTGGTCACGGGGCCTGTCCTTCCGTCGGTGCGCTGGGGTCGTTCCGGTGCAGGCGGCGCGCGAGAGCGGCGGGGGTCGGCGCGTCGAACAGCGTGCGCACGTCCGGCCCTGGCCGCAGCGCGCCGATCAGGCGCAGGGCCTTGAGAGAGTCGCCGCCGAGGCGGAAGAAGTCGTCGTCGGCGCCGACGCGCTCGGCGCCGAGGACCCGGGCGAACAGCGCGCAGAGTCTTTCCTCGGCCGCATTCGCGGGCGCGCGATAGACGGCTTCGGGCCGCGGCGTCGCAGGGCTCGATGCGGGAGTCGACGCGGGAGTCGATACGGGACTCGACGCAGGGCCCGGTGTCTCGGCCGGAGGAGCGAGGAACGTGCGCACCGCCGCGTGCGGATCGGCCGCGATCCGGTCCAGCAGCCGCCGCAGCTCGGACACGGTCCGCTCGGCCTCGTCGCTCGTGTACGCGTCCTGACGGTAGCTGAGCTCCAGGTGGAGCCGCTCACCCGGCACGATCATGAGCTTGACCGGGTAGTGGTACGCGTCGGCTCCCCCGAACCCGATCACGCGCAGCGCGGTGCCCGGCAGTTCGGCGCTCAGCGAGCCGCGCGGGTAGTTCTGGAAGACCAGGGTGCTGTCGAACAGCGTGCCGAGCCCCGCGACGCGCTGGATGTCGGAAAGACCGAGGTGGTGGTACGCGCTCAAGGCGCTCTGCTCGCGCTGGACGCGAGCGAACAGCCCGGTGAGCGGCTCCTGCGGGTCGAGGGTGACGCGGACCGCGACGGTGTTGATCAGCAGGCCGATGATGTCCTCGGCGCCGGCCAGGTCGGGCGAGCGGCCGGACACGGTCGCGCCGAAGACGACGTCTCGCCGGCCGGTGCGTGAGGCGAGCAGCAGCGCCCACACGCCCTGAATCAGGGTATTGAGTGTGAAGCCCTCGGTGCGTGCCAGGGCGGCGAGCCGGTCGGTCAGCTGCGCCGGCAGCTCGTGCGCCAGCTGCGCGGGTAGGGCCGTGACCGTGTTCTGATCCGCGTGCGGGGCCAGCAGCGTCGGCTGCGGTAGCCCGGCGAGCGCCCGGCTCCAGGCCAGTTCCGCGGCGGGCCGGTCCTGGTCGCGCAGCCAGGCGAGGTGTTCGCGCGCCGGCGCGGGCGCGCCCAGCGCCGCGTCGTCGCCGCCGTCCGCGTACAGCCGGACCAGTTCTTCCAGCAGCCGCGGCAGCGACCAGCCGTCGAGCAGAAGGTGGTGGTGCGTGAACACGAGCCGGGCCCGATCCCCGGGCAGGCGGATCAGGGTGAAACGCAGCAGCGCGGCGGCGGCCGGGTCGAACCGGCGCGCGCGGTCTTCGGCCAGGAAGTCGTCCGCTTCGCGCCGCGCGTGCGCGGGATCGAGGGCACGCAGGTCGGTCTGCCGCCACGGCAGCGGCACGCGCGGGGCGATCAGCTGCACCGGTTCGCCGCCCTCGCGCTGGATGAACGCGGCCCGCAGGGCGTCGTGGCGGCCGACCAGTGTGTCGCACGCGGCTCGCAGCCGGTCGGCGTCGAGGTCGCCTTCGAGGTCGAGCACGGTCTGCACGTTGTACACGTCGAGCGCGGGACTACGAGTGTCGTAGCGGGCGTGGAACAGCAGTCCTTCCTGCACCGCGGTGAGCGGCAGCAGGTCCGCCACGCCGTGCGGCGCCCGCGCTTCGATCGCTTCGAGCTCCTCCATGGTGACGGAGACGAGCGGTACGTCGGAGGGTGTGAGCGTGCCGGCGCCCGGCCGCAGGGCGGACAGGGCGCGCAGCGCCGCGAACCAGAGCTCTGCCAGCTCTCGCACGTCGCTCTCGCGCAGCAGGCCCTCGGCCCAGGTCCACGACGCGGTGAGGCGCGGCCCGTCCGGGTGATCGCGGGTCAGTACGTTGAGTTCGACCGGGTGCGCCAGCGGCATGCCGGGGTCGGCCTGCGCGCCGACGCATTCGGCCTCGGCGGCGGGTTGCCAGAGCCCGGACTCGGGGGCGGCGAAGCGGCCGAGGTAGTTGAAGCCGAGCCGCGCCCCGGTGCGGCCGGCCAGGTCCGGCGCGGCGGCGGGGTTCAGGTACCTGAGCAGGCCGTAGCCGAGACCGCGGCGCGGGACCGCGCGCAGTTGCTCCTTCGTGCTCTTGAGCGCCCGCAGCAGCGCGGAGCCGTCGCCGGTGCCGTCGGCGTCACCGCCTCCTGCGCCTGTGACGGCCGGCTTCCAGTCCGCCGCCGCCTCGATGCGGACGGGGTAGAGGCTGGTGAACCAGCCGACCGTGCGGGTCAGGTCGAGTTCCGCTTCGGAGCCCGGGGCGCTGGGTTCCTCGCGGCCGTGGCCTTCGAGGTCGATGACGACCGGCGCGGCGTGGTCCACGTCGCGGTCCGCATCGGCGTCCCGCCGCGTGCGCCGCCATTCCCGCACCGCGAGGGCGAGAGCGCACAGCAGCACGTCGTCGACCCCGGCACGCAGCGCGGCCGGCACGCTGCCCAGCAGCGGCTCGGTGTGGCCGGCGGGCAGCGTGAGCTCGAGCGTGCGCGCGGTGGCCTGCACGTCGACCGCCGGATCGAACGGGCGCGCGGTCGGCAGGGGTTCTTCGTCCTCGACGATGCTCGCCCAGCGTCGGGCCTCGCCGAGCGTTTCCGGCTCGTGCGCCTCGCGGTGCAGCCGGGTGGCCCAGGTGCGCAGCGAGGTCGGCACCGGCGCGAGGGCCGGCTCGCGACCCCGGGTGATCGCGTCCCACGCGGCTTGCAGGTCCGGCAGCAGGATGCGCCAGGAGACGCCGTCCACGGACAGGTGGTGGATCATCACCAGCAGGCGGCCGGTGCGTTCGGGCTCTGCGTCGAACCACACCGCGCGCAGCATCCGGCCCCGCTGCGGGTCGAGCGCGGCCTGCGCGAGCCGCGCCTGCCGCGCGATGTGCGCGCGCAGCGCGCCGTCGTCTTCGAGTGCTGAGATGTCGTCGCGGCTCACGCAGTCCGCGGCGCGGATCGCGCCGCGCGCGGGAACGTGCTGGGACCAGGTTCCGTCGCCCTCGTCGACCCGCAGGACCATCCGCAGCGCGTCGTGGTGGTCGAGCAGCGCCTGTACCGCCGCGGTCAGCTCTTCCAGGCCCAGCGCGGGCGGGACCTCCAAGAGCATGGACTGGTTGAACCCGGCGAACGGGCCTCCGCGTTCCCGCAGCCAGTGCGCTATCGGGGCGAGCGGTACCTCGCCGAGCGCCGCGTCAGGGTCCTCACGCGATCCGGTGTCCGCGGTGCGCGCCACGCGCGCGAGGCCGGCGACGGTCGGGTGCGCGAACACGTCACGGGGGGTGATCCGCAGGCCGCCGGCGCGGGCGCGCGCGGCCAGCTGGATCGAGATGATCGAGTCGCCGCCCTGGGCGAAGAAGTCGTCGTCGATGCCGACGCGCTCCGGTTCGAGCCCCAGGACTTCGGCGTACAAGGCGACGAGCAGTTCCTCGCGCGGCGTGCGCGGCGCGCGGCGCTCGCCGCGGGAGGCGAAGTCCGGTTCGGGCAGGGCGCGCCGGTCGAGTTTTCCGCTCGGCGTCAACGGCAACCGCGGCAGGGACACAAGCGCGGCGGGGACCATGTACTGCGGCAGTTGCGCGGCCAAGTCCCGGCGTAGCGACGTGGTGTCGATCAGGGCATCGGCGTCGCGGGGAACGACGTACCCGATCAGGCGGGTGACGCCGCGGGTGTCTTCGCGTGCGATGACAGCGGCCCGGGCGACGTCGGCGTGCGCGGTGAGTACGTGTTCGATCTCGCCGGGTTCGATCCGGAAGCCGCGCAGCTTGACCTGGTGGTCGGTGCGCCCGTCGAACACCAGGTCGCCGTCCGCGGTCCAGTGCGCCAGGTCCCCGGTGCGGTACATGCGGGTTCCGGGCGGGCCGAACGGATCCGCGACGAAGCGTTCCGAGGTCAGTGCCGCCCGGCCGAGGTAGCCGCGGGCCAGGCCGGTGCCCGCGATGTAGAGCTCGCCGACGGTGCCCGGCGGCAGCGGGCGCAGGGCGGGATCGAGCACGTAGGCGCGCGTGTTGGCGATGGGACGGCCGATCGGTACGGTCTCGCCGGCGCGGTAGCGCGAGCCGGGCTGTGCGGCGAACGCGGTCACGTCCACGGAGGCTTCGGTCGGCCCGTAGAGGTTGTGCAGCCGGGCGGGCAGCAGCGCGTGGAAGCGCTCCGCCATGCGCGCCGGAAGGGCTTCGCCGCTGCAGAAGACCCGGCGCAGCCGCGTGCAGGAGCCGGCTTCGGGCGTCTGGAGGAAGGCATCGAGCATGGACGGCACGAAGTGCACGGTCGTCACGTCGTGGCGCCGCATCGTCTCGGCCAGATAAGCAGGGTCCTTGTGCCCGTCGGGTTTGGCCAGCACGAGGGTGGCGCCGACCAGCAGCGGCCAGAAGAACTCCCACACGGACACGTCGAAACTCGCCGGGGTCTTCTGCAGCACCCGGTCATCCGGTGCGAGCGGATACTGCGCCTGCATCCACAGCAACCGATTGACAATGCCGGCATGCGGCACGACGACGCCCTTGGGCCGGCCGGTCGAACCGGAGGTGTAGATCACGTAGGCCGCGTCCAGGACCGTGGGCCGGATGCGCGGCGGCGCCGTCTGCGCGCTCGCGCCGAGCCGCCAGAGCGCCGCGTATTCGGCCTGGTCGATGTGCAGGGCGGGCGCCGCGTCCGCCAGCATGAAGCGGACGCGTTCGTGCGGCAGGTCCGGATCGATCGGAAGGTACGCGGCGCCGGCGCGGTGGACCGCGTACAGCGCGATGACCAGTTCGAGGCCGCGGGGCAGCTGCACGGCGACGATGTCGCCCGGCCCGACACCCCTGACCCGCAGCGCGCGGGCCAGCCGGTCGGCCTCGGCGTCCAGCTCCCGGTAGGCCAGCCGTCGTTCCGCGTCGATCAACGCTATCGCGTCCGGGGTGCGCTCGACCTGGGTCTCGAACAGCTCCGGCAGGCTCGCCCCGGGCAGGATTCGGGCGGTCTCGTTCCAGCGGCCCAGGATCCGCGCCCGCTCCGGCGCGGTGAGCACGTCGACGCAGGCGAGCGCGGCGTCGAGGTTCCCGGTCATCGCCTTGATCAGATGACTGAGACGGTCCAGGATGCTCTGCGCCTCGTCGCGGTCGAACACGTCGGGCCGGTAGCTCAGTTCGAAGGCCAGCCGTTGCCCCGGCAACACGACGAGCGTGAGCGGGTAGTGCGTCGCGCCGGTCTCCTCCTGCCGGGCCGCCTCGTCGTCGAGCAGGCCGACGCTGAGACCGGGGACGGCGCCGCCCGATCCGTCGCGCTCGCGCGGCGCGTTCTGGAATACGGTCGTGGTGTCGAACAGTTCGCCGAGCCCGGCCGCGCGCGCGATGTCGGCGAGACCGAGATGCTGGTAGGCGGTCAGCCGCGCCTGGCACTCCTGGAGGTGCAGCAGCGTCGCCGCGACGGACCGGCCCGGGTCGAGGCGCACCCGCACCGGCACGGTGTTCATCAGCAGGCCGACGACCTCCTCGACGCCGGCCACCTGCCCGGGCCGCCCGGCGACGGTCGCGCCGAAGACCACGTCGCGCCGGCCGGTCAGGGCGTTGAGCAGCAGCGCCCACGATCCCTGGACGAGGGTGTTGAGGGTCAGCCCGCGTCGCTTCGCCTCGGCGGCGATCGCGGCGGTGTCCGCCTCGGGCAGCTCCAGCCGCAGCCGCTGTGGCAGGGCGCTGATCCGGGCCACCTCGTGTCCCGCCGCGACGAGCGTCGGCTCCTCGATGCCGTCGAGGGCTTCGCGCCAGGCGTTCTCGGCCTCGGCGCGGTCCTGCTCGGCCAGCCATGACAGGTAACTGCGATACGGCACCACCTCCGGCAGATCCGCGCCACGCCCCGCGTACAACGCGAACAGATCCCGGAACACCAACGGCAGCGACCAACCGTCCAACAGGATGTGATGATGCGTGAACACCAGCACATGGCGCCGCGGCCCGAGCCTGACCAGCGTGAAACGCACCAACGGCGGCACCGCCATCTCGAAGCGGCGCACCCGGTCCGCCACCAGCAACCGCTCCAGCGCCGCCGCACCCTCCCCCGCCGCGAGCGAACCCAGATCCACCACCTCGAACGGCACCACCACCGACCGCGGGATCGCCTGGATCGTCTGACCCGAACGCCGCTGCACGAACCCGGCCCGCAACGCCGCATGCCGATCCACCACACCCTGACACGCCGCCCGCAACACCGCCTCGTCCAACGCACCGTCCAGCACGCAGGGAGTCTGCACGTTGTAGACGTCCACGCCCGACTCGTCGTAGAGGGCGTGGAAGAGCATGCCCTCCTGCAGCGGGGTCAGCGGCAGAACGGCTTCGAGGGCTGACTGCTTCACCGGGAGTTCTCCCACTGCGTTTCGAGCTCGGCGAGCTCGTCGAGGTCCAGTTCGATCAGCGGTTCGGCGTCGGCGTCCGCCGGCCCGGCCGGTTCGGCGCGCGTCTCGCGGGCGACGGCCGCCAGCGCCGCGACGGTCGGATGCTCGAAGACGTCGCGCGGGGTGATCTCGATGCCCGCGGCGCGCGCCCGAGCGGCCAGCTGGATGGAGATGATCGAGTCCCCGCCCAGGTCGAAGAAGTCCTGCTCGACGCCTACCCCGGGGCGGCCGAGCACGTCGGCGAACACCTCGCGCAGGATCCGCTCGCGTTCGGTGGCCGGGGCGCGGCCCTCGGCTTCGGCGTCCGCGCCGCCCGGCACGGGCAGTGCCGCGCGATCGAGCTTGCCGTTCGCGGTCACCGGCAGCTTCGGCAGGTCGATGAACGCGGCCGGAACCATGTAGTCGGGCAGCCGCGCGGCCAGGTGCGCGCGCAACTGCTGCGCGTCCGGGCAGCCGGGCGCACCGTCCGCGGGCACCACGTACGCGGTCAGCCTCCTGATACCCGGCTGGTCCTCCCGCAGCACGACGGCGGACTGCGCGACGAGCGGATGCGCGGCCAGTGCCGATTCGATCTCACCCGGCTCGATGCGGAAGCCGCGCAGCTTGATCTGCTGGTCGGCGCGCCCGGCGAACAGCAGCGTGCCGTCGGCGCTCCAGCGCACCAGGTCTCCGGTGCGGTACATGCGGGCCCCGGGCGGACCGTACGGGTCGGCGACGAAACGTTCCGCGGTCGCGGCGGCGCGGCCGAAGTAGCCGCGGGCCAGCCCGGCGCCGCCGACGTAGAGTTCGCCGACCGCGCCGGGCGGCAGCAGCCGCAGCGCGCCGTCGAGCACGTAGACGCGGGTATCCTCCAGCGGGCGCCCGATCGGGACGGCATCAGGCACCTGGGATGGCGAGCGCATCGGATGGCAGGTCGCGAAGACGGTCGTCTCGGTGGGTCCGTACCCGTCGACGACGGTGAGGCCCGGGCAGTGTTCCAGCACGCGGCGCACCATGGCCGCGGACACCACGTCGCCGCCGGTCCACACCTGGCGCACACCGCGCAGCGCCTGCGGCTGTTCCTGGGCGACCATCCGGAACAGGCCCGCGGTCAGCCACAGCGAGGTCAGGCGCTGCTCGGTGACGAGCGCGGCGAGGCCGGGCACGTCGAGGTCGGGGCTCGGGCAGATCACCACGGTGCCGCCGCCGAGCAGCGGAACCCAGAGCTCGTACACGATCGCGTCGAAGGCCTGCGCGGAGTGCAGCAGCACCCTGGCTTGGTCCTCCGGGGTGAAGCAGCGGTCCGCGGCCAGTTCGAGCACGCCGCGGTGCGTGGCCGCCACGCCCTTGGGGCCGCCGGTCGAACCGGAGGTGAACATGACGTAGGCGAGCCGGTCGGCACCGGCCGCCAGGTCCGCACCGCCGGGCGTCGCGTCCGCGGCCTCGACCCGCTGCCCTTCCGCTTCGAAGCCGGCGTTCCCCGCTTCCTCGTCGCGGTCCGCGTCGACGACGAGCACGCGGGCGCCGTGCCCGAAATCGGCCAGGCCGCGGGCGCACTGATCGGTCAACAGGACCCGTACACCGGTCGCCTGCGTGATCTCCAGCAGCCGCGACGCCGGCGAGCGCACGTCCAAGGGCACGTACACGCCCCCGGCTTTCAGCACCGCGAGCAGGGAGACCACCAGGTCCGCGGAACGGCTCTGCAGGACGGCGACCCGGTCCTCGGGCCCGACCGCGGCGGCCCGCAGCCGCTCGGCCAGCCGGTCCGCGCGCGCGTCGAGTTCGGCGTAGGTGAGCCGGGTGCGGCCGCACACGACGGCCTCGGCCAGCGGTGTGGCGCGCGCCTGCCGCTCGAAGCGCCCGTGTACCGAGCCGTCCGCGAGCGCGGACGCGGCGGGCCGCTGCCTGCCGTGCAGTGTCGAGACCTGCGCGCGTTCCGCCGGGGTGGCGATCTCCAGCCGGCCGATCGGCAGACCGGCGTCCGCCTCGGTCAGCGCGCTGAGGAACGCGCCGAAGCGCGCGCGGTGCCCGGAGAGCTCGTGCTGCTCGTACCGCGCCGGATTCGCGTCGAAATCCACCTGCAGGCCGCTGCCGTCGGACGCGTCGTAGACCGTGATCGCCAGGTCCTTGATCGGCCCGCCGGAGAGGTTGTGCGCCGACGTCGGCAGGCCGGCGAAACCCAGCTCGCCGCCGAAAATCAGAATGTTGACGGAAATGCCGAACAGATGCCGGTTGCCGCGCAACAGCCGCAGTCGCCGGCGCAGGTCGTCGTAGGGGTAGCACTGGCGCACCAGCAGCTCGCCGAGTTGCGCTGCCGCGTGCCGCAGCAGTTCGTCCTTGGTCATGGCGGGGTGCAGCGACAGCCGCAGCGGCAGTTCGTTGGCCATCATGCCGGGGGTTTCGCGGGCGGCGCCGCGGCGGCGCGCGCTGACCGGGATGCCGAGGGTGACCTCGGCCGCGCCGGTCATCCGGTGCAGATACGCGCCGACCGCGGCCACCATGAGGGCGGTCCAGGTCGTGCGGGCGCGCCGCGCGGACCCGCGCATCGCGTCAAGGTCCTGCTGCGATACGGCCAGGGTCTCGCGCAGCGCCTGCTCGCCCGGGGCCGCGGCGGGCCGGTCCGAGAGGCTGACCGGCTCGGGGCGGTCGGCGAACCGCTCACCCCAGTACGCCCGGTCCTGCTCGAACTGCCCGGAAGCGCGGTACTCGGCCTCCTCCCGCACCAGATCGCTCAGCGTGCCGAGCCGCCCCGCGGCCGGGGGCTCGGCGCCCGCGAGCCGAGCGGTGTAGAGCTGCGTGACGCGCTGGGTGAACAGGGCGCCGCCGTAGCCGTCGACCAGCAGGTGATGGCAGCGGTTGTACCAGATGTGGTGCTCGTCTGCGAGCTTGATCAGCGCGTCCAGGGACAGCGGGTCGCGGGAGATGTCGACCGGGGTGGCCCGCTCGGCGTCCATCCATGATCGTGCGGCCGCGAGCGGATCCGGTTCGCCGCTCAGGTCCAGCCGCCGCAGCCCGCGCCCTACGTGCCCGACGATGCGCTGGTGCGGCCCGTCGTCGTCCTCGCCGAAGCTCACGTCGAAGGTCTCGCATTCGACCTCCGCGTCCCGGATCGCGCCCTGCAGCAGGTCGCCGTCCACCGGCCCGTGGATCTCCAGGTACTGCGCCAGGTTGTACACGGCGCTGCCGGGGTCGGCCTGGTGGGCGAACCAGACGCCGAGCTGCGCGGTGGTCAGCGGCAGCGGTGCCGGTCCCTGTTCGGCTGCGGGCACGCTCATCTGCGGTCGGTCACCTCTCGTCGGGGCTGCGTGGCGCGCGTGCGTGGCGGCGCGGGCCACGGCCCTGCGGCGAGCGACGAGGCTGTGTTCGGCAACCGCCCGCCGCCGGATCAGGACCGCGGCGGTGCACGGCGGCGCCGCCGGCGATCACAGGCGCACCCGACTGATGCTGCCCGCGCCGGCCTCCCGCTGCCAGGCAACCGACCGGCAACTCGGACCTGCGCCTTTGCCGCCGCGCGCGTCGCAGTTGCCGGATTCTTGCCTGGCAGCGGCCGCGCGCCGCCGCGCAGAATGACCGGGCACCGGGCGGTGCGCTTGGCCGTGCTCATCCGGAGCGCCGGCACGCGCGTGCCGGGAGAGGACCGACGAGTCGTGCACATCCCGGACAGGACCCTGCTGGACTGGCTGGCCGAGCCCGCCGCCGGGCGCGGGCTGCACTACGCCGACTCCGGCGACTCGTGGACGGCGCATCCGTACCGGGACCTCGCGCAGTTGACGCTGCGCTGCGCGGCCGCGCTCGGCGAGCGCGGGGTGCGCCGCGGCGACGTGGTCGCCGTGATGCAGCGCTCCAGTCCGGGATTCGTCGCCGGGCTGTTCGGCGCGCTGGCCGCCGGGGCGACGGCCTGCTCGATGGCCCCTCCCTTCGCCTTCCAGCGCACCGACGAGTACGAACGCCATATCAGCCATCTGCTGGACACCGCCCGGCCCGCGCTGATCGTCGTGGACGATGACGCCGCCGAACACGTGCGCGGCCCGGCGGCGCGTCTCGGCCTGCGCGCGCCGGTGCGCTTCGAAGAACTCATCGACGGTATCAGCCCCCTGACCGAGCCGAGGCAGCCCGCCGAGACCGCGCTGCTGCAGTTCACCTCCGGCTCCAGCGGCTACTCCCGCGGGGTGCGGATCTCCGCGCAGGCGCTGCAGGCGAACGTGACCGCGATGCGCCGCTGGCTCCAGTGGCCGGCCGAGTACCCGGGTACCTCGTGGCTGCCGGTGCACCACGACATGGGCCTGATCGGCTGCCTTGTCAACATCGTGGTCACCGAGTGCGACGGCTACATGATGCAGCCGGACGACTTCATCCGCTCCCCGCTGCGGTACCTCAAGTGCATCAGCGACAACAGCGTGCGCATGGCCGCGATGCCGAACTTCGGCCTGGCCTACATCCTGCGCCGGGTCAGACCGGGCCAGCTCGACGGTCTGCGTTTCGAGTCGCTGCGCGGCGTCATCCTCGGCGCCGAGCGCATCGACCCGCGGGTGCTCGACGGCTTCGAGCGGCTGCTCGGGCCGCACGGCTTCGACCGGCGAGCGCTGCTGCCCGCGTACGGCGGAGCCGAGGCGACGCTCGCGGTGACCGGCCTGCCGCTGGCGGAAGGCTGGACGGTGGCCACGCCTCGGCAGGGCTCTGACGCGCCCGCGGAGCCGCTCGGCGTCGTCGGCTGCGGCCGGCCGCTGGAGGGGATGTCGGTGGACATCGTCGGCGAGGACGGCGAACCGCTGGAGGACGGGCAGGTCGGCGAGATCACCGTGCGCGGGGCCTGCGTCGCCACGCAGTACGTCGGCGATCCCGGCAGCAGTTCCGGTACCCGTCTCGGCGACGGCGTACTGCGCACCGGGGACGCCGGTTTCCTGCGGGACGGGCAGCTTTTCGTGCTCGGCAGGCTCGGCGACGGGCTGAAGGTGCGCGGCCGGATGCTGTTCGCCGAGAGCTTGGAGGCAGAGCTCTGCGAACGCGGCGTGCCGGAGCGGCGCGCGACGGTGCTGCTCGGCGTGCGGGACGGCGCGCCGACCGCGGCGGTGGTCTTCGAGCTGCCGCGGCCCGAGTGGATCGGCACGACGCTCGACCTGCTCACCGAGCGGTTGGAGGACGCCGACCTGCTGGCGGTGCTCGTGCCTCGCGGCGGCCTGGCGGTCACCTCCAGCGGCAAGCCGCGGCGGCGGGTGATGTGGCAGGCTCTGTGCGCCGGGACGCTGGAGGGCCGCATCGCGCCGATGGCCGACGCGCTGCGCGAGGCCGAGGCCGCCGCGCGGGCCGAACTCCAGCCGGCGGCCGCCCGGTGAGCGCCCAGATCCCCTCGGTGGACTCGTTCCGCGAGCGCGTGCTGAAGACCTTCGACGCCTTCCTGCCGAGCACCGGGGACTGGGAGCGCGACGGGCACCTTCCGCGCGAGCTGTTCGCCGCCTTCGGCGCGGCCGGGATCTTCCGGGAACGCTGGGCGGCCGGGGCCGGCGGCGGGCTGGCGCTGGGCCGCGCGCTGGTCGAGGAGATCGCGCCGCTCAGCGGCGGGGCGGCGCTGGCGCTGTCCATCCACTGCGAGGTGTTCATCCAGGCGCTGACGCGCTTCGGCGGCGCGCGGCACGCCGCGCTGCTCGGCGCCGCCGTGGACGGTACGGCGGTCGGCTGCGTCGCGCTGACCGAGCCGGGCGGCGGATCCGACGTGTACTCGATGACGACCCGCGCCGTGCCGGTCGATCCGGGCCCTGACGGGGCCGGGCGCGCCTGGCGGCTGGTCGGCGAGAAGCGGTTCACCACCAACTCCGGGCGGGCTTCGCACGTACTCACGCTCGCCAGGACCGGTGCGCAGGACGGGGCGTTCACGCTGTTCGTGGTGCCGCTCGACCGTTCCGGCGCGAGCGTGACAGGTTTCTACGAAACCCTCGGCATGCACGCGGCGGACACCGGCGGCGTGGTGTTCGACGTCGCGGTGACCGAGGCCGACGTGGTCGGCCGCGTCGACGCCGGGCTGATGTACGTGCTCAAGCTGCTGGACTACGAGCGGGTCGCCGCGGCCGCCGGCGTCACCGCGGCCGCCCGCGCCGCGCTGGCGCTGGCCACCGCGCACCTGCGCGAGCGCACCCAGTTCGGGCGGCGGCTGTTCGACCACCAGGCGCTCGCGCACCGGCTGGCGGACCGCTGGGCCGAGACCGAGGCCGCCGCGGCGCTGCTCGACGCGGCCTGCCGCGACGCACGCGGCGAGCAGTTGCCGCACCACCTGGTCGCGGCGGCGAAACTGTTCGCGGTGCGCGCCGGCGTGGCGGCGATCGACGAGGCGATCCAGTTCCTCGGCGCGCGCGGCTACACGGAGCACTACCCGCTGGCCCGGATGTACCGGGACGCGCGACTGGCCCGGATCGGCGGCGGCACCGACGAGATGCTGCGCCAGATCATCGCCATGCACCTGGACGTGCCCGACCCGGCCGCCTCGGCGTCCTTGGCCCGCTTCGCGGCCGAGAGCGCGGCCCGGGCCGGCGCCGCGAGCGCCGGCCAACCCGTCACGTAAGGAGACTGACCCGATGCCCGAGACCGATTCCGCGCTGCGCGACGGCCTGCTGCCGGCGGACCTGCTGCCCGCGGCCGTGCGCCAGATGGTCCGGCTGGTCGCGCCGCACCGCACCGAACGGGTCACCGCCGAGCACCAGCTGATCGGCGACCTCGGCTTCCACTCGCTGGCCCTGGCAGAGCTCGGATTCACCCTGGAGGACCTGTTCGGCCTCGACGCGATCACCCCGGAGCGGGCGATGGCGCTGCGCACCGTCGGCGACCTGGTCGCGCTGATCGAGGGCGCGCTGGCCGAGGACGCCGCGCGGCTGCCGTCGCGGGAAGAGGTCGAGGCGGTGTGCGCGCAGTACGGCGCGGCATGGGACCCCGAGGCATAGGCCGGCGGGGCGCGGTCAGGCGGCCGTAGCTGTAGCTGTAGCTGTAGCTGTAGCTGTAGCCGCAGGGCACGACGACCGATCACGACGACTGATCACACGGCGCTGAGGAGGGCTGGTGCAGACGGATCGGCGAGAGGCGACGATCCCGCAGATGTTCCGCCGCGCCGCGGCCGCGCGCCCGTGGGCGGTCGCGGTCGAACACGGCGCCGAGCGGATCACCTACGGGGAACTCGACCGGATCTCCGACGCCGTGGCCGCGGACCTGGCCCGGCTGGGGGTGGGCCGCGGCTGCTTCGTGCCGATCCGGCTGCCGCGCTCGGTGCGCCTCGTCGCGTCCATCCTGGGCGTGCTCAAGAGCGGCGCCGCGTATGCCCTGATCGACGGGGCGTGGCCGGACGAGAGGGTGCGCGACGAGATCGGGCAACTGGGCGCGCGCGTCTTCGTCACCGAGGCCCCGCCGCCGCCCGGGACCGAGGTGCGCACGTGGCTCCCGGCCGTGGACAGTGCCCCCGCACGAGGCGAGGCAGGGCACGTATTCGCGCCGCCCACGCAGCTCATCGAACCTGGTGATCCGTGCTGCGTGTTCTTCACCTCGGGCACCACCGGCCGTCCCAAGGGCGCGGTCTGTCCGCACCGGGCCGTCGTGCGCCTGCTCGATCCGGGGACGTTCGCGCCTTTCGGCGCCGAGACCGTGATGCCGCTGGCGGCGGCGCAACCGTGGGACCTGTTCAGCCTGGAGTTGTTCGCGCCGCTGCTCAGCGGCGGGCGGCTCGTGGTCGTCGACGGGCCGTACCTGTCCGCGGACCTGGTGCCGCGGCTGGTACGGGAGAACGGGCTGAACACCGCGTTCTTCACCACCTCGCTGTTCAACATGCTGGTGGACGAGGACCCGGCCTGTTTCAAGGGCCTGAGTACCGTGATGACGGGCGGTGAGCGGCTCTCGCCGCCGCACGTGCGCGCGTTCCTGACCACGCACCCGGACATACTGCTGGTGAACGGCTACGGCCCGGTGGAGGCGACGGTGTTCGCCTCCGCGCGGCAGATCATCGCCGAAGACTGCGACGTCGAGGGCGGCATCCCGATCGGAGTGCCGGTTCCGCGTACCCGGCTGTACGTGCTCGACGAAGGTCTGCGCCCGGTGCCCGAGGGCGAGCTCGGCGAGCTGTGCATCGCCGGTGACGGGCTCGCGGTGGAGTACCTGGGCAATCCCGAGCTGACCGCGCAGAAGTTCCCGAGCGTGCAGATCGGTGGTGTGGTCGAACGCGTATACCGCACCGGCGACCTCGCGCTGCGCGACGCCGAGGGCGTTCACCACTACCGCGGCCGTATCGACCGGCAGGTCAAGGTGCGCGGTCACCGGGTGGAGCCGCTGGAGGTGGAGTGCGTCATCGGCCGGCTCCCCGCGGTCGCGAGTTGCGTGGTGGTGCCCCGGCTCGACGCGGGGGGAGCCTGCGCGGGGCTGCTCGCCTTCTACGTCGAGACGCCGGGCGCCGAGAGCGATCCGGATGCCCTGGTGGCGCGGTTGCGCACGCTCCTGGCCGGATATCAGATCCCTGAGCGACTGGTTCGCGTCGAGCGTTTCCCGCTGATGCCGAACGGGAAGCTCGACGCCGCGGCGCTGCTCGCGCTGCTGCCCGAGGACAGCGGCGGCGAAGCGGTGGACGGCCGCGAGGGCGCTTCGGACCTCGACGACGGCGCGCCGCTGAGCCCGTTCGAGACCACGGTGACCGCCGTGACGGCCTCGGTGGTCGGGCGCGCCGCGCGGCACCTCTCGCCGACCGTGACGTTCACCGCGCTCGGGGCCACTTCACTGGATCTCGGCCGCATCTGCGCGCGGCTGGGCGACGCGCTCGGTCGGCCCGTGCCGGTTTCGCAGATCTACCGCGCTGCGACGGCGCGGGCACTGGCCGCGTGGATCGAACAGAGCGATGCGGCGAGCGAGATCGGGGCCGCGCCGCCGCAGGAAGCGGAAGCGGAAGCGGGAGCAGCGGCGGGCCCGGGAGCGCAGCCGCGGCACGATGCCGCGGTCCCGCTCTCGCCGATGCAGACCTACATGCTGCTCGATCACCTTTTCGACCCGGACGATCGGGCGCTGCACTGCGTCTTCGCGTGGCGGGTCGAGGGCCGGCTGGACCGGGCCGCGCTGCGGCACGCGGTCGGGTACCTGCATCGCAGGCATCGGATTCTCGGCGCGTCCTTCCGGCTGTCGGACCGGCCGGTGGCCGTGCCCGGCGACGGCCCGGCTCCGGCGCTGCGCGAGGCGCTGGCGGCCACCGAACGCGACGCGCTGCGGGTGCTCAGCCGTGAACTCGGGCAGCCGTTCCGGCTGGAGAAGGGCGAGGTGTGGCGGCCGGTCTTCGTCGCGGTGCGCGACGCCCCGGTCACCCTGGTCGGTCTCGCGATCCACCACATCGCCTCGGACGGCGGGTCCGCCGCGGCGCTCGGCGAGGATCTCGCCCTCGCCTACAACGCCTATCGCGCGGGTGCGCAGCCCGAGCAGCCGCCCGCGCCCGGTCCGGCAGCCGTCGCCGCCGCGCGGCAGGAGCACCTGCGCTATGTCGACCTCGACGCGCAGCGCGAGTACTGGCGCGGTTCACTGGTCGGCTTGGACGCGCTCACGTTCCCGGGCGACGCCTCGGGCTCGGGCGACGAGTTCGCGGCCGCCGGGATGATCGAGGTCCCGCTCGGCCCGGAAACGGTACGCGCGGTGGCGCGGCGCGCGGCGCGCGAGTCCGTCAGCCCGTTCTGCGTGTACGTGTCCGCATACGCTCAGGCGCTGGCCGAGCTGACCGGGCGGACCGGTTTCGGCATCGGCACACCGGTGGCGCGCCGCGGGCACACCGCGTTGGCGCACGCGGTCAACTGCCTGATCGACATCGTGTGCCTGCGGGCCGCAGTGACGCCGGACCAGTCGCCGGCCGAGGCGATCGCGGCGATGGCGCCGGTGGTGGCGGGCGCGTTCGCCGCCCAGGACGTGTCGATCTACGAGGTCTACCAGTTGACCGGCGCGGGGACCCACGGCGGCGAACGGCCGCCGCTGTTCCAGAACATGTTCGTGCTACAGGACAACGCGCCCTCAGGGCTCGTGTTCGACGGGATGCCGGCGCGCTACTTCCGGCCGCCGTATCCCTCGGTGCCGAGTGAGATCGTCACCGAGATATGGCCGACGCCGGACGCGGGCGCGCTGCTGATCGTCGGTCACCGGCCGCAGCGCGCTTCGGCCGCCTTCTGCCGGAAGCTGGCCGACCGGTTCGCCGAACGTCTCGCGGCCGGCGCTCCGGCCGAGGAGTAGGGCTGCGCTACGCGGCGGTCCGGCGGCGCGCGGTGGCGCTGCGACGGCTCTGCTCCTCCAGGAACCGCTGCGCCTCATCGACGTCGCGATGCCGAAGCACGACCTTGACCGGGCCGCGCGTCGAGTGCAGCGAGATGGTGGCGAGCGAAAGGCGACGCTGCCACGGCCCCTGAACCAGGTGCAGCGACTGGACTTTCGCGTGCGGTATCACGCAGTCCCGCCGGTGCAGCAGACCGCGCCGGGAGACCACCACCGCTTCATCGAAGCCGTACATGTATCCGCGCCGCCAGAGGGAGGCGCGCCACCGCGCCCGCTCGGGAGCCGGGTGCAGCGGCACCGCGTTGAGGTCCACGCCCGCCAGCCGGCCGACGATCTCGAACGCGCTGCGCGACAAAGCGACCGGCAGCAGCATGGACGCGCCGCGTTTGCCCGCCTCGCCGCGGCCGCCGCCGTGGGCGTATCCGGCGACGTTCATCCGCACCCGCGCCCATCCGGCCGGCCGCCACAGCAGCGGCCGGCTTATCTCGACGGCCTGGATCCGGCTGAGCGGCACGGTCTGCGCGAAACGGTTGAGCAGGCCGTGCCGCAGTTGTATCGCCTCGCCGGACAGCGTCAGGGTGAAGCCGTAGTACCTCTGGAAACGGTCCCAGGCGAATCCGACCACCGCGACCGTCTCCGGCACGAACGCGCCGAGCAGTTGGGTCGCCCCGGCGGCCCAGGCCGCGACGCTCGCGGCCAGCGCCAGCACGGCGACCCACACCGGAACGGACAGCGCGAGCGAGGCGAGGTACCGGCCCGCCGGGACGACGAGCAGCGGCACTTGCGCGGGCACCGGGCCGTACGGCACGCCGCTCTCGTACGCGACCGGCTGCGCTGCGATGCGGGCTCGGTCGGCGGCGTGGACGCTCGCGGCGATCGGTTGCCCGGACGCGCCGGGCGCGGGCGCGACCCGCTGGTGCTCGGCTCGCTCGCTCTCAGCGGCCCGCTCGTACTCAGTGCTCTGCGGCTCGCTCTCAGTGCTTTGCGACCCGGCGTTCGTGGTCTGCGGCGGACCGGTCCTGACCTGCTCCACCCGGTCGAGCAGGTATGCGCGCAGCCGCGCGGCCTCCTGCTGCCGCATGCAAGCCAGCCGGAAGTGCCCGTGGCGTCCGCCGCCGAGTTGCAGACGCAGTTCGGCGAGCCCGAAGACGCGCGCCACCGCCGACTGGTCCAGGTCCACCGCCTGGATCCGGTCGAAGCGCGCGCTGCGGCTCTGCCGGAACAGCACGCCCGAGTCGAGCCGGAACTCCTCCGGCGCGACACGGAAGCTGGTGCGCGCCCAGGCGAGCACTCCGAGCGCCGCGGCGCCCACGGGCACGAGCACGCCCACCAGTTCGCCGCCGCCGAGCGCGCGCCCGCTCAACACGGCGATCACCAGGCCCGAGACGACCCTGCGGGCCTCGTGTACCGCGTTGACCACGATCGACCACGGATGCGTGCGCCGCGGCGCGGTCCAGTCGGCGGCGCTGAGAGCGTCGCTCGACACAGTCACAGCCCCGCCATCCGGGCCTCGCCGAGTGCGGCGAGCCGGTCGCGCAACTGCTCGGCGCTCGCGGGTTCGAGCCCGGGTATGCGGGCGTCGGTGGAGGCCGAGGCCGTGTGTAGTCGCAGGGTGCATATACCGAGCGCGCGTTCGGCCGGTCCGGCGACGATGTCCACGAACTGCATGCGGCCGTACGGCACGACCACCTGGCGGCGTACCAACAGCCCGTGATCGATCAGCAGGTCCTCGCCGCGCTCACGGTACCGCCAGGTGCGCGCCGAGCGGCCGAGCGGATACCAGGACACTGCGAAGAGGGCCGCGGCGGCCGCGGCGAACCAGAGCCGCGCGGCGCCGCCGTTGAGACCGGCCAGCACGAGAAGCACGAGGCCCGGCGGCAGCAGCCGCGCGCGGCCGGCGAGCGCGAGCCGCGCGTGCGCGACGGTGTGCCAGCCGCCTTCGGCGAGCGTCCCGGCGCCGTCGCCCGGCAGCGCATCCGCATCGATCACGGGTTGATTCTAGTGTCCCGCGGCCGCGCTCGGAGAGTCCGGGGCGCCGGCACACGTGCCCGCGATGCGATGCGATGCGATGCGATGGGCTGCGATTCCCGCGAGCCCGGCGCTGAGCACTGCGGCGAGGTGGATCTGGGCCCCATGGGCGGCCAGCGGCCGAGCTACGGCCGCGACGGCGATGCCGAGCAGCAGGCCGGCGCCGCTGAACGCCCCCTGGGTACGCATGCTCAGCCGCGCCTGCCACCACGTGACGAGCCGTTCCCGGTTCTCCTCGCACCCCAGCACTGCGTCAACGGCCGCTGCTGCCTTCGCAAGGTGGGACCAGCTTGCGTAGGGGAAAAGCAGGAGGCAGAAATTAAGCGCCGTCAGGTCGACGAGCAGGCCGAAGGCGGGCCCCCACCCGCATGATTGATCCCCCCGGCGGCTCAGTCGCTGTTCGTGGCGGTGTAGATGTTGTAACGCCACACGCTGCGATGGCGGTACCACTCCACGCCGCTCATCGCGTTGACCACTTTCGGCACCTTGCCCAGGACGCGGCCCATGAGATACGGGAAGCGGCCGAGCACGGAGAAGACGCGCAGCATCGGCAACATGCGGTCGGTGACGTCCTCAGCGCGCACATCCGTGAATCCCTCCGCTTCCAGCAGCTGCTGCATGCGACCGTCGTCGAGCATGAGCCACGTCGGCATGGCACCCAGGTCACAGACGCGTTCAAGCGCCCGCCTCGCGTCCGGCGTCATGGCCTCGACGGGTGCATGCGAGTACTCGAACATGATCAGTCGGCCGCCCGGTCTGAGCACCCTGCGGAACTCGGACAGCGCCTTCGCAGGGTCCGCCGCGTGGACGAGCGTTTCCATCGTGTAGACCGCGTCGAACGTACTGTCCTGGAAATCAAGGACATGGTAATCACCGAGCTGGAAGCTGGTCACCTGGTCCAGGCCCGCCGCGCTGCTGCGTCTGCGGGCCTCGTCCAGATTGTATTCGAGCACGTCGATACCGACAACGGAGACCCGGCACTTCGCCGCGACGGTGCGCGCGACATCGCCCACCCCGCAGCCGGCGTCCAGGACCTGCTCGTCCTCGCTCACCTGTAGACGCCGCACGAGTTCATCTTCCATGCGCCGTAGCGCACTGCGGAAATGCCAAGCCCGATCTCCGGGCGCGTACCAGCCGAAGTGCTTCGTTCCGCCAAACAGGTACTTGTAGCCGACGCGGGACTCGGTATGGTCGTAATACCTCGAGACGGACTGAAGGTTCGAGTTGATCTCCGGCGACGTCACGCGTGCCTCGCAGGCTGATTCGGGACCGTGGTGGGGCAATGCTTCGGTGATTCTAGGTCGCCCATCCCGCGGACCGGGGATCCCGGCTCAACGCGTCTCATGGTGCCGCTGAGACTCCGCACGCCGGCGTGCGGGCCTCTTATAGGTGACGGGTGAGGGCAGCGTCAGCGAGGATGGACGGCACGGACGCTGTTCATGATCGGTTGGACTGGGAACCCTCGATCATCAGAGTCCGTGCTCGCTTGCCAAGCCGGCGTCCAGAGCCCAGACAACAGATCTGTCATCCCATCAGGCGAGAACGCACGAGCCCTTCGTATAGGGGCCGTATAAGGGCCCATCCCCCGGCCGTGGTCAGCTGGTGAGCCGGACCACGTCGCCGGAGGCGTCGAACACCACAGCACCGGCCGCGCGCAGGGCCACCCGTGAGGCGCGCAGATGGTGGCCGCACAGCAGCAGGTCGGCCGGGTCGCCGCCCGGTTCGGTCAGCGGCAGGATGGCCATCACCACCGGCGCGGCGCAGCAGCAGCACGCCGAGTCGGTGGTGGTCAGCGGTTCGAACTCCCGCCATGCCGGAGCCCGCTCGATCGTTTCGGCGCCGTAGGTTCCGTTCATGGTCCGAGCGTTCCATGCGGCCGGGCCGCCCGGCAGGGCCGGGCTTCCCGGCGCCGCAGGGTCGAACGGCCCTGCGGCGACGGAGGCGCGGCTGCCACACTCAGGCGGCAGCCGCGGTCACCGTGCGTTATTCGCCGTCGGTTGCCGGGATGTCCGGCGGCCCGGCGGTACGGAGCCGTTCCTGCTCCCGCTGATCCCGGTAGTGCTCACGCCAGATGAGCCGGTACACCGGAACGAGGCGTGGAATGCTGCGCACACCCGGGATGAACGGCACCAGGACGAACGCCAGCGTCAGCACCATCATGGTGCCCCAGACCAGCGCGTCGGCATTGTCCGAGTGGTTGTACGGCGAGATCTGATACCAGAACGTGTACAGCCACAGCCACGCCTGGCCCGGGAAGTTCCCGGTCTCGTTCATCATGCCCCACTGGTCGCCGGACAGGTGCTCGTTGTCCGCCTGCGCCGCCAGGTCCGACCCGTCGGCGAGGAAAAGCAGCGGCAGGGTGTAGTCGGTCTGGTAGAAGCCGCCTTCGGACAGCAGCGCGCCGTCGAGCGAACCGGTCTGTGCCTGCTTGAGCAGCTGCGCGAGCAGCACCGGCGTCGGCCCGAAGTCGGGGCTCGCGGCGACCTTGGTCGGGTCGCCGCCCGCCTTGGTCAGCGCGTCGGAGTAGGCGCCGGTCCACTTCGTCTGCTGGTCCGAGCTCGCGCCCTGGTACTGCTTGAGAGCCGTCTCGACGTCCGGGACCTGCGGGGCGGAGCCGAGCGGGCCGAGCACGAAGTCCTGCGCGGTGTCGATCGGGTGGGTCACCCCGAGGGCCTTGGCCAGAGCCAGCGGCCCGATCTTCTGGCCGTCGGCGGCCGCGTTGTACGGCGGCCCGTACCCGGCGGTCGCGCTGCTTCCGTCGAGTTCGGCCAGCGCGGTCGCGGTGAAGTCGCCCGGGTCCGCCTTGGCCCAGGAGGCGATGGTCATCGGCTTCTCGTCGGGAGATGAGAACACCGCGGCCAACGCGAAGGTCAGCGCGAGCACCGCGACCAGCGCGATGGTGAACTCTTTAACCAGGTCGTAGTGGCGGGAACCGTAGGAGTAGGGATCCGGCTCCGCGGTTCTGGCGCGCCGGGTCATGGTCCGCATGCTCATCGCGCGGCCTCCTCGCCGGCGACGAGTTCCTGTCCGGGCAGGGCGATCGGGGGGACGACGCCGCGGTGGCGCACCATGAGGATGTGCAACACCACCAGGATCCCGACCACGAGCGGCAGCAGCACGATGTGCCACATCAGCATCTGGCCGAAGTCGGTGACGTTGAAGAATGCGCCGATGCCGACCGCGTTGAGCCCGTCCTTGGCCTGGGTGGAGATCCACTGCGAGTCGAAGTTCTGCTGGACCAGGTAGCCGGTGAACGCCGTTCCGACCGAGCCGACGAACGCGACCGCGCCGGTGATCCAGGTGAGCACGCGCCGGCCGCGCCAGGCGGCCATGAAGAACTTGCCCCACAGGTGGATGACCATGAACGCCATGAACAGCTCGACGCTCCACAGGTGCAGGCTGTTGACGTAGTGGCCGAACCCGGAGGTGTGCCACCAGGCCGGCCCCTTGAGCGCCAGCACCCCGCCGGTGCCCAGCACGACCAGGAAGGCGGCCAGGGTCAGCACCCCGAAGACGTATATCCACGAGGCGACGTACTTCGGCTGGGTGTCGGGCAGCAGCTTGTCAGGCGGAAAGGCCTTCACGGCGCTGCGGCGCATCGCACCGGTCCAACCGCCGGTCGCGCCTTCCTGCGTCTCTTCGCTCATTTGCGGTCGCCCCCCTTCGGGAAGCGCAGCACCAGCGCCAGGACGAAGATGAGCACCATCACGCCGATGACCACCAGATTGGCCACGGACAGCTGGATCACACCCCAGTGCAGGTAGTGCCCGGGGCCGTTCAGGTCAACCGGTGCGGCTGCCGGCGGTAAACCCTGGTTCATGCGATCGCCTCTCTCAGGCGCTACGGACTGCGTGGATACCCCTTGGGGCCGCGGGCGAAGGAAACCCGCTCCGGCGCATCGTCGCGCAATCAAGCACCTGCGGTTGAGAGACTAAAGTCCCGTTTAAACCGGGACTGCCGGCGATCGCCGCGCACTCGGGTGATGGAAGGACCTTGTGCTCTATGCGCAACGGCGACGTGCAAGAAGCGTGGATCTTCTAGAGGGCAGGGAGGACAAGATGCACGCAGTGGTCGTTTACGAATCCATGTACGGCAACACGCACGCGGTGGCGTCGGCGATAGCCGAGGGTTTGCGCGGGTCGTGCGAGGTCGACGTGGTCGCGGTGAGCCAGGCCGAACCGGGGGTGCTCGAAGGAGCGGATCTGCTCGTCGTCGGCGGGCCGACCCACATTCACGGGCTGTCCCGCCCGACCTCGCGCAAGGCGGCGCAGGACGCGGGGCATCGGACGGGCGGGCCGCCGCTGGACCCGGCCGCGGAAGGGCCCGGCCTGCGCGAATGGCTCGATGGCCTGGAGGGCGAGGGGGTGGCCTGCGCAGTGTTCGACACTCGCCTGCGCGGCCTTCCGGCGTTCACAGGCAGCGCCGGACACGGGATCAAACGGCGGCTACAGCGGCACGGCTACCGGCCGGTGACGTCCGCGCAGAGCTTCACCGTGGACAAGAACAACCACCTGGTCCCGGGCGAACTGCAACGCGCCGCGCAGTGGGGACGCAGCCTCGGCTCGCTCTGAGCCACCTGAGCCGCCCGAGCCAGTGGGCGGGACGGTCCGGCGAGCGCGCGCGGACCATTGGTCGGTCGATCCGGGTCCATCGGCAGGATGCGCGCGGTGACCGGCGCAGCACCATGGCGGTGAGACGTCCGATCCGTCAGGGGCGCAGCGCTCCGGCTCGGCCGAGGAAGGTCGTGCGCAGATGCCTGTCGTGTTTGTCTTCGTCGCGATTCTGTTCTGGGTGACCATCGTCACCGTCATGGCGGTCGCGTGGGTTTTGCGAATGCTGTTCCACGGGTTCGCCGTGACCGGTGCCGGCGCGCGCAACCTGTTCGCCCACCGGCACCAGCCCGTGGTCCACTGAGGAGCCGCGGGCACGGAAAGGCCGCGGGCCCGGCAGGCCACTGCCGTCCGGGTTCGCGGCCCTTCACCGTGTCCTTACCGCCATTCGCTCAGTCGGTCATCTTCACCGTGACCTTGTGGGTGGCGGGCTTGGCCTCCTTCTCAACCGGCACCGTGATCGTCATGATGCCGCCCTTGTACTCAGCGGTCACCTCTTCCTGCTTCGCGCCCTCGGGCAGCCGCAGCGTGCGGGTGAACGTGCCGTAGCGGAACTCCGAGTGGCCGCGGCCCTCGTGCGTCTCACTGCGCTCGGCGTGAATCGTCAGGAGCCCGTCCGTCACCGTGACCTCGACGTCCTTGCCCGGATCGATGCCCGGCAGCTCGGCGCGGACCTTGTACGCTCCGTCCTCGAACCGCGTCTCGATGCTGATGCCGTAGGCGTCGGGGGCCACGCGGCCACCCGTCAGCACGTGGAACGGATCCAGCAGTTCAGCCAGTTCCGGCAGCAGCGGGAACTGTGCGCGGCGAGTGATCTCGCTCATCGCTCTCCTTCCCGGAGGGTCTGCACTCCCTCCACTGCCAGCTCACCGCGCGGCCCACCCGCCCGCCAGGGTCGAACGGCCCGAGGTCCTCACGCCCTGTCCGAAGCCCGGTCCGAAGCCCGGTCCGAAGCCCGGTCCGAAGCCCGGTCCGACGCCCGGTCCGACGCCCTGGACGGCAAGGCGACCAGCACGAGGGCGACGCCCGCCGCCACGACGAGCGCCGCGACGGTCAGCGCGAGCCGCATTCCGTCGAGGAACGCGGAGCGCGCGGCCACGGCCAGCAGCCGGCCCGCCGGACCGCCCGCCCGGCCCGCCACGTCGAGCGCGCCGCCCAGCGAGCCGGTGATGGCGTGCGCGGCGGCCGGCGGAACCGGCCGCCCGGTCAGCACCGCGACCATGTCGCCCTGGTAGCGCGCCGCCAGCGTCGCGCCGATCACCGCGACCCCCAGCGCCCCGCCGGTCTGCAGCGCCGTGCCGTTGGTCGCCGAGCCGACCCCGGCGCGCTGCGGCGGCAGGCTGCCGATCACCGCCGCGGTGGACGGCGCGATCGCCAGCCCCGCGCCGGCGCCGAGCAGCAGCAGGCCGGGCAGCGCGTGACCGAAATCGCCGGTGACCGACAGTCGCGAGAGCCACAGCAGACCACTGACGATCACCGTGAGCGCCAGCGCGACCACGGCCTTGGTGCCGATCAACCGGTCCAGCCGGATGGAAAGCGGCGCGGTCACCGCGAGCAGCCCGGCCACCGGCAGGATCCTGATTCCCGCGGCGAAGGCCGAGTACCCGAGCGAGAACTGCAGGTACTGGGTGAGCAGGAACAGCGCGCCCATCAGGGCGAATATCGCCATCGCGACCGCGGCCATCGCCACCGAGAAGCGCCGGTCGCGGAAGGCCGGCAGGTACAGCATCGGGTGTGCGGTATGCCGCTCCCACAGCCCGAAGCCGGTCAGCAGCGCCAGCCCGCAGGCGCCGAACGCCAGGGTCGGCGCGGCGTCCCAGCCGCGGACCGGCGACTCGATGATCGCCCACAGCAGCAACAGCAGCCCGGCGGTCGCCAGCGGCGCGCCCACCGCGTCGAGCGGGCGGCGCAGCGGGTCACGCGAGTCCGGCACCAGCCACCACGCCGCCAGCGCCCCGGCCAGGGCGATCGGGACGTTGACAAAGAAGACCGAGCCCCACCAGAACCGCTCCAGCAGCCAGCCGCCGACGATCGGCCCGAGCGCGATCCCCAGTCCGGAGGTCGCCGACCACAGTCCGATCGCCCGGGCGCGCTCGCGCGGGTCGCGGAAGAGATCCGCGATGATCGACAGCGTCGAGGGCATGATGCACGCCGCGCCGACGCCCATCGCGGCGCGCGACCAGATCAGTGCCGTGACACTGCCGGAGAACGCCGCGGCGGCCGAACCGGCGGCGAACAGCGCCAGGCCGATGAGGAACACCTTGCGGCGCCCGGTGCGGTCAGCCATGGTTCCGGCGACCAGCAGCAGGCCGCCGAAGACCACCGCGTACGCGTCCACGATCCACTGCAACTGCGACTCCGTGGCGTGCAGAGAACGCACCAGGGCGGGTAGCGCGATGTTGAGGATCGTGTTGTCCAAGGTCACGATCAGCAGCGAGACGCACAGCACGGCGAGCGCGGCGTACCGGTGCTCGTGAATCGGCCCCGCTGTGGGCGCCGATCGACTGGGATGGACGGAGACTGACACAGCTCCTCCCGCGGTTACGCCGGCGTGCGGAACACTCGCGCGGCCGGCCGTTCCTCGATGCGGTAACGCAGGTGATCGACCACCTCGACGACACCGTCGAGTTCGCGCACCAGGTGCGCCGTGTCGCGCGCGACGAACTCGTTCTCCATCTCCCCGGACAACGTGACGACGCCGTCGCGCACGTCGACGCGGACCGCGCGCGGATCCGTGCACATCTCCTCGACAATTACGTGTTGCACGACCGCCGCACGGATCCCGTCGTCCGAGCGAAGGTAGGGCTTGAGCAGGTCGCTGCGGCTGACGATCCCGGCCAGCCGCCCATCCGCGTCGACCACGGCGAGCCTCCTGACGGCGCGCCTGCGCATCAGCGACGCCGCGTGTGCGAGGTCGTCGCCGGAGGAGACGGTGATCGCCGGTGCGGTCATCAGCGACGCCGCGTTCAACGCGTGGACCTTTGCCTGCGCCGCCCGGCCGCGCCGGGACAGCAGTTGCCGCGTTTCCGGATATCCGTCCGCGAGAGAAGCCTGCTTCTCCATGAGATCCGCCTCGGACACCATGCCCAGCACCCGGTGCTGCGCGTCGAGCACCGGTACGGCGCTCACGGCGTGCTCCAGCAGCGTGCGCACGATCTCCTTGTACGGCGTGTGCTCCCGCACGCAGACCACATTTCGGGTCATCACGTGGTGCACGCGAGTAGTGAGCATCCCGGCCTCCCTCGCATCACGAACCGCGGCGTCGCCCTGGCGGCGCCGTCCGCTTCCACGATGGGTCCCGATCCGGCCCGCTCCCCAGGGCCCAACGGCCCCCCGTTGGCACGGCTGCACCGCCCGGATGGGGTCTGTGTCTCTTTTGGTGGGCTTTGGTCTATTTGGAGTATCGGCGAATCAGGGGTCGGACTTTAGGGCGTGTCGCCGGTTTTCACTCCGGCGGCCGAGTCCCGCTCCGGGTGCAGTCGGCCGTCGAAGGCCATCTCGAAGGCGTTGAGGACCGGCTTCCACCGGTTCGACC
>NZ_JAGSXH010000068.1 GCF_018283645.1 Actinocrinis puniceicyclus
GGGTGCGGGCGCCAGTCCGAGCAGTAGTTCCACGATCATCACACCGGGAGCGGTCCCGACCGGTTCGCTGCCGCCGATAAATTCGTACCCTGTCACCGGGCCGACCGCCTCGGGCACGGCGTCCGCGCCGGCCGGCGGGAGCGGCGGCAACGGCGCGGCGGGCGGTGGCGGCGGTTCCGGAACCGGCGGCGGCAGTGGCAGCGGTTCGGGCTCGGTCGGTGGCGTGCCGGTGGGGTCGACCGGCTGCGTGCTGTCCGTCCAGGTTCAGCTGGACAAGACCTCGCCGAGCGGCCCGCCGGTGTACGCCTCGGGCCAGGACCCGGCCTTCAACGTGATCCTGCGCAACCAGGGGACGGGCAACTGCCGCTTCGACGTCTCGGGCAAGGGCGTGGTGGTGACCGTCACCTCCGTCGATTCGAATGCGCAGGTGTGGTCGAGCGCGATCTGCAACACCAGCAAGGAGGACTTGCGCGTGCTCGGGCCCGCGGACGGCTTCACCGAGCCGGTGAAGTGGACCCGCGTGCAGTCCCCGGCGGGCTGCGCCGCCACACCTCAGCCGGTCGGCGCCGGCTCGTACGCGGTGACCGCGGCGGTGAGCGGGGTGAGCGCGGCCTCGGTGCAGTTCACGCTTCAGTGACGGCGCGGGGTTCCGCGGGCGAAGCGGCCACGCGCGTCGATCGGCCGGTGCGCCGGCGGAACCGGCGCGAACGCCGCGTCAGACGTAGCGCTCCAGGATCGAGGACTCGGCGAGGCGGGAGAGGCCCTCGCGCACGGTGCGTGCACGCGTCTCGCCGACTCCCTCGACGGCCTGAAGGTCCGCGACGGAGGCCGCGAGCAGTTTCTGCAGTCCGCCGAAGTGCTCCACGAGCCGGTCGATCACCGTGCTGGGCAGCCGCGGGACCTTCGCCAGCAGCCGGTAGCCGCGCGGAGAGGCCGCCGAATCCAGCGTCTCGGCCGCGCCGCTGAATCCGAGCGCCTTGGCGACGGTGCCCAGCTCCAGCAGCTCGGGTCGGGTGAGGCGGTCGAGATCGTGCAGCGTGTCCTCGACCGTGCGGTGGCGTCGGCCGCCGCGCTCCGGAAGGTAGTCGCGCGCGACCAGCTCCCGCTCCGGTTCGACGCCGGCGACCAGCTCGTCGAGTTGCAGCTCGAGCAGCCTGCCGTCCACGCCGAGTTGCACGACATAGCCCTCGATCTCGACCGCGATCCGGCGCACCATCTCCAGCCGCTGTGCGACCTGGGCCACGTCGCGCGTGGTCACCAGGTCCTCGATCTCCAGCGCGGAGAGCGTCCCGGCGACTTCGTCCAGGCGCAGTTTGTAGCGCTCGAGCGTGGCCAGGGCCTGGTTCGCCTTGGACAGGATGACCCCGGAGTCCTCCAGCACGGTGCGCTTCTCGTCGTGGTAGAGCGCGATCAGCCGCATCGACTGGCTGACCGAGACCACGGGGAAGCCGGTCTGCCGATTCACGCGCTCCGCGGTGCGGTGCCGCGTGCCGGTCTCGACGGTCGGGATGGCCGGATCCGGCACGAACTGCACGCCGGCGCGCACGATCCGGGTGCAGTCGCGGTCCAGCACCACTCCGCCGTCCATCTTGCACAGCTCGCGCAGCCGGGTCGCGGAGAACTCCACGTCGAGCACGAAGCCGCCGGTACAGATGCTCTCGACGGTCCTGTCGAAGCCCAGCACGATCAGGGCGCCGGTGTTGCCGCGCAGGATGCGCTCGAGGCCGTCGCGCAGCGGCGTGCCGGGGGCGAGCGCCGCCAAGGTGGCGCGCTGCGTGTGATCCGCGGCGCGTTCGTGGGCAGCCATGGCGCTCCTGGTCGCAGGGACGGTGTTCGTCGGGGGCTTCGTCGATACTGTTCCCAAGTTTACCGGTTGATCATCTGATGAAGTGTGGCCAGGGCGTCCGCGATGTCTGCGAACTCGACTATCCGCATCCCGTCCGGAACCTTGGGCGCTTCCTGCCCCTCTGCGACCCGCGGGACCAGCGCGGTGCGGAACCCGAGCCTGGCCGCTTCGGACAGTCTCCGGTTCAGGCCGGTGACCGGCCGCACCTCCCCGGCGAGCCCGACCTCGCCGAAGGCGACGACGGCTGCGGGCAGCGGCCGGTCCATCGTGCCGGTGGCCATCGCGAGCGCGACCGCGAGATCCGCGGCCGGGTCCACCAGGCGCACGCCGCCGACGGTGGCCGCGAACACGTCGTGCTTGCCGAGCGGGACGCGCCCGCGCCGTTCGAGCACCGCCATGACCATGGAGACCCGCGAGGAGTCCAGGCCCGAGGTGGCGCGCCGCGGCTGCGGCAGGTTCGACTGCGCGACGAGCGCCTGCACCTCGCACACGAGCGGGCGGCGGCCTTCCAGGGTGACCGTGACGCAGGTCCCGGACACCGGTTCGGTCCGCCGGGTCAGGAAGAGACCGGACGGGTCGGGCAGGCCCCTGATACCGGAGTCGTGCATCTCGAAGCAGCCGATCTCGTCGGTCGGCCCGTAACGGTTCTTGATCGCGCGCACCAGCCGCAACGGGGAGTGCCGGTCGCCCTCGAACTGGAGGACCACGTCCACGAGGTGCTCCAGCACCCGCGGCCCGGCGATCGAACCGTCCTTGGTGACGTGCCCGACCAGGATCACGGCCAGGTCCCGCTCCTTGGCGACCCGGATGAGCGCGGCGCTGACCTCGCGGACCTGGGTGACGCCGCCGGGTACGCCGTCGACCTGCGCCGAGGCGACGGTCTGCACCGAGTCGAGGACCAGGAGGCTCGGCCGCACCTGTTCGATGTGGCCGAGCACGGCGGCCAGGTCCGTCTCGGCGGCGAGGTACAGGTCGGGGGCCACGGCGCCGATCCGGTCGGCGCGGAGCCGCACCTGCGCCGTGGACTCCTCGCCGGTGACCACCAGGACCGGCCGGTCCGGCGAGGCGCCGGCCGCGGCGACCTCAAGCAGCAGCGTGGACTTGCCCACCCCGGGCTCGCCGGCCAGCAGGATCACGGCGCCGGGCACGATACCGCCGCCGAGGACGCGGTCGAGTTCGGGTACACCGGTCGGCCGGGCCTTCGCGGTGGCCGCATCCACCTGGCCGATCGGGCGGGCCGGCGTGGTGACCGGCCCGGCCTTGACGGTGTGGGGCTTGGGCGCGCCGATCTCCTCGACGGTGCCCCATGCCTGGCATTCGGGGCAGCGACCGACCCACTTGACCGTGGTCATACCGCACTCGCCGCAGCGGAACCCGTCGCGTGGTGCGGTGGAGCGGGCAGATCGTGTCGTCGACGCCATGGTCCCTGACGGTAGCGGGTCGTGGGGACACCGCGTCCGCCGATACCTCGTGGCTGTGGATAAACCCGTCGTGCCGCGAGCGGCCCGAATCTGATGCGCGATCAGGTGGTGCTCGGCCGGTGACCGGCATTGCGGTGCAATTGTCTGTTTCAGGACGTTTTGCGGCCCCGAGTTTGGCTGTGTAGTGGAAGTCAAATCACCCTATGGCTTACCTTGCCTTCCGTGACTGACCGCGAATTGGTTACCGCACTGAGGGCTGGCGACCGGCTCGCGGCCGGCCAAATCTATGACATATACGGAACGCGACTGTACGCGTACTGTCACGAACTGCTCGGGGACCACAAGGTTGCCGGCGACGCGTTGCGGGACGCCTTCATCGTGGCGGTCAATCGCATTCGCGAGCTGCGTCAGCCCGATGAGCTCGGGGCGTGGCTCTACGCGCTGACGCGCGCCGAGTGTCATCGCGTCGGAGTCAGCGAGGAGGTCCCGGCGGACGCGGGCGACGCGGCGCGCGGAGACCGGCTCGCCCGGCTTACGCTCGACTGTTACGCGATGCTGCCGCCGGAGACCCGCGAGGTCCTGGACCTGGCTTTCCGGCACCGCCTCGTGGACACCGACCTGGCGCGGGTGCTCGGGATCTCCGAGCAGGAGGCGACGGATCAGGTCGGGGTGGCGCAGGCGGACCTTGAGCATGCGCTGCTCGTCGTGCTGGCCGCGCGCACAGGTGACCCGAAGTGCCAGGAGGCGGCGGAGCTGGGGCGCAGGTTCGACCAGCTCGATGGCCGCGGCGTGGCTGCCTGGGTGCAGTCGGCGATACGGCATGTCGAGAAGTGCACCGTCTGCAGCGCGACCGTGAAGAACCGCCGGCCGCTGCGCTTGTTCGAGGAGTTGCCGCATTCGTTCATGCCGCCGGGCGTGCGTTCCCGGGTGCTGGAGAGCCTGCGTGATCCGGCCGGCGCGGCGTTCGCGGCGCGGATCGCGGAGCGGGCCGGCCGGTTCGACGAGAACGGTTTTCCGCTGGCCGGCGCGCGTGGCGGCGCGAGAGGGGGGCGCAAGTGGCTGGTGCCGGCCGGTTTCGCGGCGGCGGTTGCGGCTCTCGGCGTGCTGCTGTACGTGATGGTGGGCCAGCATTCGCCCCCGACCAGCCCGGCCGCGAACGCGACCGGCGGTGCCAGCGCGTCGGCGAGTATGACGAACAGCGCGACTCCCACGGATCTACTGCTGCCCTTGACGCCCTCCGCATCCGCTTCCACGTCGGCATCGGTATCGGCTTCGCCCTCTGCTCAAACGTCGGTTCCGGCGGCCCAGATGACGACGCCGCGGTCGGTCACCACGACCACGCCGCCGTCCAAGCCGACCACGAAGCCGCCGTCGAACCCGCCGACGACCACGTCGAGCACACCGCCGACGACACCGTCCTCATCGCCGACTACACCATCTGCGCCCGCGTCTCCGTCGGCTAGCAGCACTACTCCCTGACCCGAGTTCGGCAAAGCTCACCCGCGTGAGTGGTTCTACGGTCATGCGTTGTCACTCACTCGGGCGATAGACCAGCGAGTACGGCATGTCGGCATGCGGTACCGCATACCGTCACCCTCGTGAAGGCTGACGATTCCCGCGACAGGTGGCACGCCGAAGATCCCGGCGCGCTCGACGTGCTCGGCAAGCCGCTGCGGACCGAGCCGTTCCGTCCGACCGGCGACGCGGCAGACGGCTGGGGTCGAGCTGCGGCCTACGACGCATACGGGGACGGCCTGCACACGTACGCGATCTGGTCACTCGGCGACCACGATGCCGCGGTCGACGCGCTCTACTGCGCGTTCGTCATCGCGGACCGGAATGTCACGCAACTGCGGCAGCCAGACCACATCCAACCCTGGCTCTACGCGATCCTCCGGCACGAGTGCCACCTGCGCAGCGCCGCACCCCGTGATTCCGCCGCCGATCCGGCACCGGTCTCCTGGAGGCTGCACCCTCCGGCCGGCGCCGCGGATCCGACCGGGTCGCTGGCGGCGCTGGAGCGCAACCTGCGTCGCGCCGAGTTCCACTCGCTGGAGTGGCCCGAATCCGAGGGACTGGACCCGGCGCACCGCGAAATCCTGGAACTGACCATCCGGCACGGCCTCGACAGCAACGGCCTCGGGCTGGTGCTCGGGCTGGGACAGGGCGCGGCCCGCGGCCGAGAGACCGAGGCGGCGGGCGATGGCGATGGCGACGGCGCCGACGCCCCCGGCTTCGGCGTGCTCGCGGACGCGTGGCGCGAACTGGAACGCTCACTAGCCGCCGCGGCCGTCGCGAAAGCGTCGCGAGAACACTGCGCGCGACTCGCCGAACTGACCCGCGATTGGCCCGGTCGCCTCACGGCGCGGTTGCGGACGCCGCTTACCGATCACGTCGACGCGTGCACACGTTGCCAGCATTACCTGCACACAGTCATCGGCACTCCATCCGCGCCGACGATCCTGCCTTTCATCGCCGCGCCGCGCTCGCTGCGCAAGCTCGTCCTGGCCGAGTTGCGCGACCCGGACCTGGCCTCACGCGCCGGCGTCGACCACGACCTGATCGCCGCCCGGATCCGGCGCTTCACGCCGGACGGCTTCCCCAAGACCCCGCCGTCACCGCCCGGACGCGGCCGCGCCGGCCGCCGAGCCGCAGCACCTCGGTCCGGCGCGGCGCGCCCCGGGCGGACCGAGCCGCCGCCGGACGTCACCGCACCGGTGATCGTCCCCGACGTGAAGACGGGACGCGTCGTCGAACACCGCGCGGACACCGCCGCACCGCGCGTCTGGCCGCAGGCTGAAAAGAGCTTTGACGCGGAGTCAGCGGACTTCTACTGCGCGCCGGGCAGTTGGGCTGCCCGCGTGCTGCCCCCGGACGTGAATGCGCACACCCCGTCGGTGCAACTCGCGGACGTGCGCGTCGTGAATGCGTATCCTGCCGTCCCCGGCAACCAGCCCCGTCCGGCGCGGCGCAGACCGCGACCCCTGCGGCAGGCGGTGCTCTCCGCCGTGGCGCTCACCGCGGTCGGTGCCGCCGCGGCGACCGCGAGCGCGCTGCTCGGGACCGACTCGGACGGTCACACGACGCGGCTCTCGGAATCCACCCCGTCGCAGGGCTCTGTGAGCGTTCCCGGGGGTGGCGGCCGGCTGACCGCTTCCGTGAGCTCGGCGCCGCTGCCGGCCGCCTCATCGTCAGCCGGCGTGTTGAAGGTGCGTCGTACCGGCGTCCGCGCACCCGGGGCCGCCGCCGGAGACCCGAGCGATCCGGCGGGCGGCGCACCGGATCCCGGTTCCGGCCCGGCCTCCGGCCCGAGCGCGGCAGCCGCCGACTTCCACGTCAGCGTCAACCAGCGTGCCGCGGACCCGAACAGCGTGACCATCCTGCTGCGCAACACCGGCAGCGCGCCGGTGTCCTGGCAGGCGACGCCGCAGGACTCCTGGATCGTGCTCAGCCGCGGTTCCGGCACGCTCGACGGCGGGCAGTCCCTGACGATCACCGCGACGGCCACAGCCGCGGCCCCGACCGGGCCGTGGACCAGCAAGGTCGCGTTCGCACCGGGCGGCTCGGTGGTGGTGTTTCAGGGCGGGAGCAGCGACGCATCCAGCGCGCCGGCGAGCCCGTCGGCCTCCGGCGGCGCGACAGGTTCGACGCCGCCCGGCAGCCCGTCCGGCGGATCGACCGCGCCCGCGCCCCCGACCGCCGACGCCTCGGCGCACAGCGCGCACCCGGCGGCGGCGCGACTCACGCACACCGTCGCCTTGAGAAGAGGCGGCAGCCGGGGATCGGCCCCGTCGTCGCCGGCCGCCGCATAGCCGCGCCGAACCCGTGCCGGTTCACACCCGGCGCCCGCGCGCGGCTCCCGGCTTCAGCGAACCGAGGCCGGGTGCGGCGCGAGCGGTTCCTTCGACGCCAGATGCGAGGCGCACAGTGCGGCGAGCGTTTCGTAAGCGGCCCGTCCCATCAGCTCGATGAGCTCCGCCTCGTACGACACGTACACTGGATCGGAGGCCGTGTGCGCCTCCGTGTTCCCGGTGCACCACCAGTTCAGGTCGTGGCCGCCGGGACCCCAGCCGCGCCGGTCGTACTCGCCGATCGTGATCAGCAGCACCTTGCTGTCGTCCGGGCGCTGGATCCAGTCGTAGGTGCGCCGGATCGGCAGCTGCCAGCACACATCCGGCTTGGTCTCCAGCGGATGGCGACCCTCGCGCAGCGCCAGGGCGTGCAGCGCGCAACCCGCGCCGCCGGGGAACCCGGGCCGGTTGAGGAAGATGCAGGCACCCTCCTGTACACGAGTCTGCCGGTCGCCGTCCGGGTCGATCTCGGTGATCGCCAGCCGGCCGCCGCGCCGGGCCGCCTCGCGGTGGAACTGCCAGGTGTCCGCGGTCAGCCGGCGCGCGGCCTCGCGCACCCGCTTCTCGTCGGCGGCGTCCGAGTAATGCGCGCCGAGCGTGCAGCAGCCGTCGGCGGGCCGGTCCGCGTGAATGCCCTGACAGCCAGAGCCCCAGATGCACCGCCAGCGCGAGCAGAGCCAGGTCAAGTCCGCGCGGAAAACCTGCTCGGGGTTGTCCGGATCGGGGAACTCGACCCAGGCTCTGGGGAAGTCGAGGTTTACTTCGGGCACAGGTCAAGCCTAAGAGCGCCCCGGCGGTCCGACCATATGCCGCGCCGGAAAAAACGCCGCACCGAGTGCAACCGGACCTCGCCTTCAGGCGTGAGTTCACGACGGCGTCGTGGACGTCGCAGGGCGGCGAGGGGATCGAGGAGGGGGGAGGCGATGGGTGATGAGCTCGGATTCGACGAGTTCTACGCCGCATCGTTCCGGAGACTGGTAGGCCAGCTCTACGCGATGACGGGGAGCTTGGCCGACTCGGAGGATGCGGTTCAAGAGGCATATGCACGTGCCTGGCAACGATGGGACAAGGTACGCGAGTACGGCGCTCCCGAGGCTTGGATCAGGACAGTCGCCTACCGGATAGCGGTTTCCGCGGGGCGCAAGGCGAAGAACCGACTGCTGGCGCACGGCAGACACGGCGAGGGCCGGGGGTTCTCGCCCGGCCTGAGCCCCGACCATCTCGCGCTGATGTCCGCGCTGCGCAGGATCTCCGCCGACCAGCGGCGTGTGATCGTGTTGCACTACCTCGTCGGCCTTTCGGTCGACGAGATCGCGGACGAGACCGCGTCGCCCGCCGGAACGGTCAAAGCATGGCTGTCCAGGGGGCGCAAAGCCATGGCGCCGTACGTATCCGAGTTCGCCGACACTGCGCCCGGAACCCTTCAGACGAAGACGATCCTGCGCACCGAAGCCGGAGAGGAGTAGAGACCGATGCCTGAAAGCTTCCAGAATCTGTTGTCCGCCATCGCGCAGAGCGCATCCGCGTCTGCCACGCCGGTAGGCGCCGACGCCGCGCGACGGCGGGGGCGGCAGCGCTCTGTTCGCCAGCGCGCCGTGGCTTGCGTGGCGGCGACCGTGCTGGTCGGCGGGTCGGCCACAGTGGCCCTGGCCGTTGCCGCCGGACACGGAGGCACGCCGAAGCCCATCACGAACTCGGGAACCGCGACGCCGGACGCTGGCAGTGCGCCGCCGTCACCCAGCGCCGGCCCGAGCACGCCCGGCTCGCCGAGCGCCGGCGCCAGCCCCGGCGCCGGTGCCACCGGGTCCGGCATGATCGGCGACCTGAACACCATCGTGCCCGGCGCATGGACCTCTGCCGGCGCGTTCGCGCTCACCCCCGGCAGTTGGACGGCGAACATGGCCCGGCCCGCGATCCACACGGCCGACCGGCAGTGGTTCTACTCTTGCCACTCCGCCGACACCCTCACGCATCTCGGCGCGCTGGGATATCAGGAGCTGACGTACGGCGCGACCATGGGCGGCTCTCCGGTCGGGGCGGACCAGGTCCTGTTCTTCTTCCGCTCGAACGGCGCGGCTGAGCAGGCGCTGGGTACGGTCCAGAACGACTACGCGCACTGCCCCGAACCGGCGACGGGCGTCAACGGTGTACCGATGACCGGAACCGTCCAGCAGACCGAGACACTCGACGGCGGTTACGCCTGGGTACACACCTTCCGCACTGCCCAGGGCAGCCCCGCGCAGCCGGCGGACATCCCCGCCGACAACCACGAGTTCTTCGTCCAGCGCGGCGACGCCCTCGAAATGGTCTGGTTCGGCGGAAACCCGACGGTGGACGATTCGCGCAATGACCTGACGTTCCTCGCGGATCTCGAAAGCAACCTGTGCGTGTACGGCGGCCACTGCCCGGCGACCACGCATCCGCTCGCCGCCTCCATCAACGCCACAGGCTCGACGACGCTGCGCCTCGGCGGCAGCGCGATCGAGTTCACCGTCGGCGTCACCAACGAGAGCAACGACACGATCCGGAACATCACGCCGGTCGTCTCGCTCGGAAGGTGCACCTGCGTCAACACGCCGCTACCGATCATGCCCCCGGGCGTGCTCCAGCGCTGGGACTCGGCAGGCGGCACCTGGAAGACACAGTTCTACGACACCGAGGGCAGCGGTATGGACTTCGTGCTGAGCCCCGGGGTCGTGCAGGTGCCCCCGTTCGATCTCGGGCCCGGACAGAGCGTGACGTTCCGATACCGGCTCCAGCTCGACCCCGCTTCGTCGGACAAGCTGCCCGCGCAGTACCACGTGTCGAACGGGACGGCGTCCGTCGGAGTCTCGCTCGTGCATCCGATCGCCAACTCGGCCAATGCCCAGATCGGGAACGCCTCGGCCGCGAGGCTACCGGTCACGGTCGTCCTGAACTGAGCGGTGAGCGTTGATCACCGCTTGACCGCGTCCGCGGCAGGGATCGGGATCGCGGGCCGTGTGCGTGTCCACAAGCTGTGGACACGCACACGGCTTCGCCTTTTCCCCGGACCTTGCAGCGGGTGAGGCCGCCGTCCACTAGCTTCTTGGGTATGCGGCTTGGAGTTCTGGACGTCGGATCGAACACCGTGCACCTGCTCGTGGTGGACGCACATCAGGGTGCGCGTCCGCTGCCGGCCTTCTCGCACAAGGTCGAGCTGCAGCTCGTTGAGCTCATCGGCGAGGACGGCGCGATCACGGATCAGGGCGCCGAGCGGCTGGAGTCCTTCGTCGCGGACTGCGTGGTCATCGCCGAGGACAAGGGCGTCGAGGAGTTCATCGGCTTCGCCACCTCCGCCATCCGGGAAGCGACCAACGGTGAGCGGATACTGCGCGGGATCAGAGAGCGCACCGGGGTCGAACTCAGCGTCCTGGACGGCGAAGCGGAGGCGCGCCTGACGTTCCTCGCGGTACGCCGGTGGTTCGGCTGGTCAGCCGGCCGGCTGCTGGTGCTCGACATCGGCGGCGGCTCGCTGGAGCTGGCGTCGGGTTTCGACGAGATGCCCGAGGTGTCCCACTCCGGGCCGTTCGGTGCCGCCCGGCTCACCAAGGACTGGCTGCCGGGCGACCCGCCCGACGAGGACGCGGTGCGCGCGCTGCGCAAGCACGTCCGCGGCGGGATCGCGAAGGTCGTCGGGGACCTGGTGCGATACGGCCGGCCCGACCGGGTGGTGGCGACCTCGAAGACCTTCCGGCAACTGGCGCGCGTCGCCGGGGCCGCGCCGAGCACCGAGGGCTTCTACGTGCCGCGCCGGCTCGCCCGCGCGGATCTGCGGGAGTGGCTGCCGAAGCTCGCCCGCATGACCACGGCCGAACGTGCCGCGTTGCCCGGCGTTTCCTCGGGACGCGCCCGCCAGTTGCTCGCCGGGGCGATCGTCGCCGACGCGGCGATGGACCTGTTCGAGACAGACCAGGTGGACATATGTCCGTGGGCGCTGCGCGAGGGTGTCATCCTGCGGCGTCTCGACGGTCTGCCGGACGAATGGCTGTGAGCGGCGGTGTGCCCCGGCCGTGCGGGTAATCTCGGTGTCGTGACTTGGGCGGTCGGCAGCAGCGGCGAAGTGGCGAGGGTCAACGTGCCCAAAGTCGCACTCTCGACGATCTCGGTCTACCCGGAGAACACGGCCACCGGCTTCGCCACGGCCGCGCGGCTGGGCTACGACGGCGTCGAGGTGATGGTCACCAACGATCCCGTCAGCCAGTCGATCGACGCGTTGCGGCGGCTCAGCGACGGGCTCGGCCTGCCGATCCTGGCGGTGCACGCGCCCTGCCTGTTCTGGCTGAACCTGCAGCGCGTGTGGGGCGCCGACCCTTGGCTCAAACTGGTCAAGGCCAGGCAGGCCGCGGACGAGCTCGGCGCGAAGGTCGTGGTCGTGCACCCGCCGTTCGTGTGGCAGACCAAGTACGCCGCTGAGTTCGTGGCCGGGCTCAAACGGATGCAGGACGAGACCGACGTGCGGTTCGCCGTGGAGAACATGTATCCGTGGCGTACCCCGCGCAACCGGATCGTGCGTGAACGCGGCGTCGAGGCGTACGCCCCCGGCTGGGATCCGACTGAGCAGGAATACCCGCACTTCACCCTGGACCTCTCGCACACGGCCACCTCGCGCACCGACACGCTCGCGATGCTGGAGCGGATGGGAACGCGGCTCGCGCACCTGCACCTGGCCGACGGAAGCGGATCCAACGCCGACGAGCATCTGGTGCCCGGCCGTGGAAACCAGCCCTGCGCCCAGATCCTCGGGCTGCTGGGCCGCAACAACTTCGACGGGAACGTCGTGCTGGAGGTCAACACCCGCCGCGCGGTCGACCAGGAGGGCCGGGACGCCGACCTGCACGAGGCGCTCCTGTACGCGCGACGGCACCTGGCGGGCGCGGCCGAACCGCCGGCCGGGGACGCGGCGCTCACGAGCAGCAACGACGAGGTCGATCAGGCAGTCGGATGACGGCACCTGCCGCGCGGCGACGAACCGGACCGGAAACGAGGAAGGGCGCATGACGAGTCAGAGCACGGGCATCGCACCCGCGCACGACGGCACCGCCGAGCCCGGCGGCGTTCAGCACCAGCGGGTCGCCGTGCTCGGCGCGGGCAAGATGGGCGAGGCGCTGGTCTCCGGCATGCTGCGCGCTGGAAAGCCGGCCGCGGACGTGCTGATCACCGCGCGGCGGGCCGAGCGGGCGCGCGAGCTGACCGAGCGCTACGGCGTCGCCGCGGCGTCGAACGCGCAGGCGGCGAAAGAAGCCGACACGCTTATCCTGACCGTCAAACCGCAGGACATGGCCGCGCTGCTGGAGGAACTCGCCCCGCACGTGCCGTCCGACCGGCTGGTGATCTCCGGCGCGGCGGGCATCACCACCGCCTTCGTCGCGCAGCGCCTCGGCGTGCCCGGGTTGCCGGTCGTGCGCGTCATGACGAACACGCCGGTGCTGGTGGACGAGGCCATGTCCGCGATCTCGGCCGGCGCGCACGCCACCGACGAGCACCTGCGCCGCGCCGAGGAGATCTTCCGGCCCGTCGGCAAGACCGTGCGCGTGCCCGAGTCACAACAGGACGCGGTCACCGCGCTGTCCGGGTCGGGCCCCGCGTACTTCTATTTCCTGGTCGAGGCGATGATCGACGCCGGGATCCTGCTCGGTCTGCCGCGCGCCACCGCGCACGAGCTGATCGTGCAGTCCGCGATCGGCGCCGCGGTGATGCTGCGTGACTCGGGCGAGCACCCGGTCAAGCTGCGCGAGGCGGTGACCTCCCCGGCCGGCACCACGATCTCGGCGATCCGCGAACTGGAGCGGCACGGCGTGCGCGCCGCGCTGCTCGCGGCGCTGGAGGCCGCGCGGGACCGGTCGCGGGAGCTGGCCTCGGGCTGAGCTGATCAGGCCCCTCATACGTGGTGGACGGGTGGCGGCGCGCGGCAGCGCCCGTCGGCACGCACGCACGTCTTCGAACCCGATGTCCGCCCACCCCCGGCTGCGACCCGGCAGGCACACACTGCTTACGATGTATCGCGTGAGCAGACTTCGGGTCGGCGCGGGGTTCCTCCTGACACTGACGACGGCCGCCGCGGCGCTGGCCGGTTGCACTTCGAACTCTGACGCGCAGGTGAAAGTGGCCGCGATCGGGTACGGCACGGTCGCCCAAGTCGTCCAGGCACCCGCGAACATCGTGCCGAAGGCGCAGGTCGTCCTGTCCGCGGCGGCCGACGGAACCGTGGCGCGGCTCGCCGTGCAGGACGGCCAGCACGTCGCCGCCGGCCAGGTGCTCGCCGTGCTCTCCTCGCCCGCCGCGCGGCAGCAACTGGCCGAGGCGAAGAAGGCCGCGGACCAGGCCGCCGCCGCGGGCGGCTCCGCCGGTCCGGGCAACACGGTGCAGACCACCGGCGCCGGGTTCACCCGGGCCGAGTCGGCGGCGCGCGACCGCGCCGACCGGGCCTTCGGCCAGGCGAGGCAGGCGGCGCGTAAGATCACCGATCCCGCGCTGCGCAAGGCGCTGCTCGACCAGATCGCCGCGACGCAGAGCTCGTACGACGCCGCCATCAGCGCGGTGGACCAGAGCGTCACCGAGTTCCAGCAGGGTCTGGCGTCGGCCTCGCAGGTCCTGGCCGCCCTCGGCCAGGCGCAGCAGACCCAGGCACAGGCCGCCGTGGATGTGGCGCAGCGCACCGTGGACGCGCTCACCGTGACCGCGCCGATCTCCGGGATCGTCACGCTCGGCACCGGGCAGGCCGGCGCGGGCGCGGCCGGTCTCGGCTCGCTCAGCCAACTGCTCTCCGGCGCCGGCGCCGGGTCGGCGGCCTCCGCCCTCGGCGCGGCCGCGGGCGGCGGCTCCGGCGGCGCGGGTCCAGCCGGCTCCGGCTCCGGCGCTTCGGTGATCAGCGTCGGCGGCCCGGTCTCCGGCGGCGGCTCGCTGTTCACGATCACCGACGCCTCCAGCCTGTCGGTGACCGCGCAGGTCGACGAGACCGACGTGCTGGCGGTCAAACCCGGGGTGAGCGCGCACGTCCAGCTCAACGCGGTGCCCGGCGCGGACTACCAGGGCACTGTCACGGCGGTGGACCCGAACTCCACCACCTCGACGCAGGGCGGCGTCACCTACACGGTGCGGATCAGCCTCGCCCGCGGCACCCTCGCCGACGGTTCGACCGCCCCCGCTCCGCTCCCGGGTATGAGCGCCATCGCAGACCTCGATGTGCTGACGGTCCAACACGCCCTGTCGGTGCCTTCGGCCGCGCTGGTCACGGACGGCAGCGTGACCAGCGTGTGGCTGGTCAGCGGCGGCGTGGTGCACAAACAGCCGATTCAGCTCGGCGCGCAGGGCGACAAGACGGTGCAGGTGCTCGGCGGCCTGAACGCGGGCGACCGGATCGTGGTCGCCGGCGCGGACAAGGTCGCCGACGGTGACCACGTTGGCTGACGTCGCGCCCGGCGTCGCGGCCGCGATCGAGGCCCGCGACGTGCGCCGGGTCTACCGGCTCGACGGAGTCGACGTCGACGCGCTGCGCGGCGTCTCACTACGTATCGAAGAGGGCGAATACGTCGCGATCACCGGGCCGTCCGGCTCCGGCAAGTCCACGCTGATGCACCTGCTCGGCTGCCTGGACCGGCCCACCTCCGGCAGCCTGCTGGTCGGTGGCCGCGACATCGCGCGGCTCGGCGACGCGGACCTCGCGCAGGTGCGCAACGAGGAGATCGGCTTCGTCTTCCAGTCCTTCCAACTGCTCGCGCGCACCTCTGCGCTCGACAACGTGGCGCTGCCGCTGGTGTACCGCGGCATCGGGCGCGGTGAACGCAGGCGGCGCGCGAAGGAGGCGCTTGAGGCGGTACGCCTCGGCCATCGGCTGGGGCACCGGCCCACCCAGCTGTCCGGGGGCGAGCAGCAGCGGGTCGCGATCGCGCGGGCGCTCGTCGGCGAGCCGCGAGTGCTGCTGGCGGATGAGCCGACCGGGAACCTGGACACCGTGAACGGCGACGAGGTGATGACGATCCTGGAGAGGCTGAACGGTGAACGCGGGGTCGCGGTGGTGCTCGTGACGCACGAGGCCGAGGTCGCGGCGCGGGCGCGCAGGCTGATCCGCATCCGGGACGGCCTCGTGGTCGAGGACACGATCGTGGCGCACGGCGCGGCGGTCCGGTCGTGAACCCGCTGGAGTCCCTGCGGGTGGCCGGCGAGTCGCTGGCCGCCAACCGGCTGCGCTCGCTGCTGACCATGATCGGCGTCATCATCGGCGTCGCGGCGGTGGTCGTGCTGGTGGCGATCGGCGGCGGCGCCAAGAGCATGGTGGAGAACGAGGTCGAGGGCCTGGGCTCCAACATCATCCTGATCGTGCCGGGCAAGTTCGCGTTCGGCACCGCGCCCTCGCTCTCCCGGCTGCAGTACTCGGACATCGACCTGGCCGCGCGCGTCGTCGGCTCGCCCGACGACGTGACCGCGAGCATCACCTCCGGGGAGGAGGTGCGCTCCGGCCCGCTCGACTTCTTCGCCACCGTGCAGGGCCTCACCCAGACCGTGCCGCAGATCTTCAACCGGCCCATCGCGCAGGGCGCATACCTGACCAAGGCCGACGTGGACACCGGGGCGCGTGTCGTGGTCCTCGGCGCGGACGTGGCCTCCGCGCTCTTCCCCGGCGAGGACCCGGTCGGCCGGCCGGTCACGATCGCCGGGGTGAGGTTCCGCGTCGTCGGCGTCGCCGTGCGCCGCGGCTCCGCGTTCGGGGTGAGTCAGGACTCGCAGGTGGACATCCCGATCACCGCGGCGCAGCGGCTGTTCGGCGTCTCCGCGGTCCAGGACCTCGCGGTCAAGGCGCCGACCCCGGACCGGATCAAGCCGCTGTCGGACCAGTTGGTCGCCGCGCTGAGCGCCAAGTATCCCGGCGAGCGGTTCTCCGCGGTCACCCAGGACCAGATCCTCGGCACCATCGGCAGGATCCTCTCCCTGCTGACCCTGGTGCTCGCCGCCATCGCCGGGATCTCGCTGCTGGTCGGCGGCGTCGGGGTGTCGAACATCATGCTGGTCGGGGTCAGGGAGCGCACCCGCGAGATCGGGCTGCGCAAGGCCCTGGGCGCGCGGCAGCGCGACGTGACGCTCCAGTTCCTGATCGAGGCGGTGCTGTTGACCGCGGTCGGCGGCGCGATCGGCATCCTGCTCGGCGTCGCGATCTCGGCCGCGGTCGGCGCGCTCAGCCCGCTGCCGACGCAGATCGCCTGGTGGTCGCCCGCCGTGGCCTTCGCGGTGTCCGTCGCGGTCGGCGTCTTCTTCGGCGTGGTGCCGGCTCGGCGCGCCGGGCGCCTCGACCCGGTGGTGGCGCTGCGCACGGACTGACCGGTCCGGTCCGGTCCGTGCGGACGGTCCGCGGGCCTGACTGCGGGTCCGGACCCGGCCGGCCGGGTGGGGTAAACGATCAAATCGATCCCATTGCGCTGCCTACCGGACGGCCGCCCGCTACCCTCGACGTATGAGCGCCCTGGTTCCGGTCGTCACAGCACGACTCGACCCGACCCGCGAGGCACTGGTCGGGCACCTGACGGCGACCGGGATGGCGGGCCCGGTGGCCACCCCGCGCGAGAACAACCTGCTGCACTACCGCCTGCTCGCCGACCGCGACCCGTACTACCTGCTCGGCCTGGACCCCGCCCGGCACTGGACCCGGGACTCGGTGCTCGAGCTCATGGCGCGCAAGGTCGGTGTCAGCCCTCTGCTTAACCACCGCTCCGGCCAGGACACCATCGACCCGGAGCGCACCGCCGACGCCCTGGATCGCTACGCCGCGCGCTTCGGCGTGGCGCTGAGGGAACGTCAGCGGGTGCTGTTCGCCACGGGGCATCCGGGCAACCTCGGGCCGCTCTACCGGCGTTTCGCCGCGGTGCTGCGGGCCGCCGGCGGGATCGTGGTCGAGGCGGCGCGGGGATGGTCCTATGACGCCTCCTCACCGCGCGGGCGGCGCCGCTTCGAGATCGGCTACACGGACGGCGTCGCAGTGGTCGAAGAAGACCCGAGGGGCCCGGTGCACAGCCACGCGGCCCGGCCGATCCGGGCGGTGCTGACGGAACTGGCCGCGCGCCGCGAGCCGCTGCCGGACCTCGTGGTGGCCGACCACGGCTGGTGCGGGGGCGCCGCGCAGGCCGGCGTGGACGCGATCGGCTTCGCGGACTGCAACGATCCGGCGTTGTTCGTCGGCGAAGACGAGGGCACGGTGCAGGTCGCGGTGCCGCTGGACGACGGTCTTGAGCCGGAGCGGTACACGCTGCTGGGCGATTACGTCCTGGCGCGCGCCCAGTACGTCGCCGCAGGGCGCCGTTAGGGCGTCGATCAGCACTCTCACGTACCGACCCGCAAGGCGAACGCGATCAGCGTTGCCTATCAACGCCACCTGGAACGCAAACCGGCGCAAGTTTCACTTTGACAGCGTAATGGCGAGGTAGGGATATCCCCATAATTCGGAATCGGTCTCCCCATTCGCACCAGGGGCAACTACTGTGGGAGACGACACGCACACGCGTATGGACCATCGGACGGAGGGGATGCCGATGGCAACGCGCCTGCGCGAAAGGTGGATGACCCAGATGCCTAATGCCCAGTCCTCCGAGCCGGAGTCGGACGACGCCTCGAAGGCGCCGCGGTTGTTCGGCGACGGGACGGCGTTGGAGGACGTGAGCTTTCTCACGGTGGCGGAGGTCGCCGGGGTGATGCGGGTCTCCAAGATGACCGTCTACCGGATGGTGCACTCGGGAGAGATCAGCGCGGTGCGCGTCGGCCGCTCGTTCCGGGTCCCGGCAAAGGCGGTCCGCGAGTACCTCTCCGGCGCCTACGTCGGCACCGACTGAGCCGGCCGCTCGGGCCGACACCCGCACCGCGTTATCGGGCGGTGCCGCGGACGGGTACCCTGGATCCCTATCATCACCATCGTGACGAAGTGAGCGAGGGTTCCAAGTGGGCTCGGTCATCAAGAAGCGCCGCAAGCGCATGGCCAAGAAGAAGCACCGCAAGCTGCTGAAGAAGACGCGCATCCAGCGTCGCAACAAGAAGTAAGCCGCGGCGGCACGACGGTCATGAGGCGAGCGGCCGCGGTCTTGACGTCCGGCGGCGCTCGGGCTCTCGCGGGCCCGGGCGCGCTGCGGCCCGGTCCGCCCCGGTCTCGTGCCGGTGCGAGGAGGCGGGAGCGCGGTTGAACGGATCCGGGACGATCCTGGTGACGGGCGCCGCCCGGCGCCTCGGCGCGGCCGTGCTGCGGGACCTGCTGCGTCACGGCGTGGCCGGGGATCCGCCCGCGGACCGGATCGTCGCGGTGGACCTGCGCGAGCCGTCACCCGAGGACCGGGTCGAGGGCGTCGAGACGCTCTCGGCGGACCTGCGCACCCCTGAAGTCGCCGCCGTGATCGCCCGGGTGCGCCCGCACACCGTGCTGCATTTGGACGTGCTCGCCGCGCCCTCGCAGGCCGGTAGCCGTACCGCGATGAAGGAACGCAACGTCATCGGCACGATGCAGCTGCTGGCGGCCTGCCAGAAGGCGCCGAGCGTGCGTCGCCTGGTGGTCAAGTCCTCCGCCGCCGTCTACGGCTGCGCGGCGCGCGACCCGGCGCTGTTCACCGAGGACACCCAGCCGCACCGGCCGCCGCGATCGGGGTACGGCAAGGACGTCACCGAGGTCGAGGGTTACGTGCGGGGGTTTACCCGGCGCCGTCCCGACGTCGCGGTGACCGTGTTGCGTTTCGCCAGTTTCCTCGGCCCGAACGTGCAGACCGCCTTCGTGGACTACCTCTCGCTGCCGGCGCTGCCGACCGTGCTGGGCTTCGATCCGCGGCTTCAGTTCGTGCACATCGACGACGTCGTGCGGGCGGTGCGTTACGCCGCCGGGGATACACATCCGGGCACGTACAACATCGCCGGCTCCGGTGTTCTCACGCTCTCCCAGATCGCGCGCCGTCTCGGCAAACCGACCGCGCCGATCCCCGCGTTCGCCACCTCGGCCTTCGGCGCGCTGCTCAAGCGGATCGGCGCGGCCGACTTCACCGGGGATCAGCTCAATCTTCTGACGTACGGCCGGGTGCTGGACACCGAGCGGATGGTCTCCCGGCTCGGTCTCAAGCCGCATTACAGCACGGCCCAGGCGGTCGCCGCGCACGCTGAGACCGTCGCGTCCCGCCCGCTGATCGGCCCGGACGCGGTCGCCGCCGCGGAACGGCGACTCACCTCGCTGCTGGCCGGGCGCGCCGTGCGCCGGGAGAGCCGCACGTTGCGCGACGATGAAGCGCAGCGCGAATCCGACGCGGCGGTGGACGAGGCCGACTGGAAGGAGGACGGGTGAGCGAGCAGCACACGCCGCCGCACGCGGCCGGCCGACCGCCGACCGATGTGATCGACTCCGTCGGCCGACTGCTGGGCGGCCCGGACTGGGAGCGGCGCGCCGCGCGCGGCCTGGCCTTTCTGCGCCGGCGCATCACCGGGGACTACGAGGTCGACGAGTTCGGCTACGACCAGGAGTTGACCGACAACGTCCTGCTCGGGGCCTGCCGGCCGTTGTACGAACGCTATTTCCGGGTGGAGACCCGCGGCATCGAGAAGGTGCCCGCGCAGGGTGGGGCGCTGATCGTGGCCAATCACTCCGGCACCCTGCCACTGGACGCGATCATGACGCAGGTTGCCCTCGCCGACCACCATCCGGCGCAGCGGCGGTTGCGCATGCTGGCCGCGGACGTGGTTTTCACCATGCCGTTCGTCGGTGAACTGGCCCGCAAGGCCGGCCACACCCTGGCCTGCAATCCCGACGCCGAGCGGCTGCTGTTCGGCGGCGAGGTGGTGGGCGTGTGGCCGGAGGGCTTCAAGGGCATCGGCAAGCCCTTCGCGGATCGCTATCGGCTCCAGCGCTTCGGCCGCGGCGGTTTCGTCTCCGCGGCACTGCGCACCGGCACCCCGATCATCCCCACCGCGATCGTCGGCGCGGAGGAGATCTATCCGAAGATCGGCGACATCAAGCCCCTGGCGCGGCTGCTCAACCTGCCGTACATCCCGGTCACCCCGACCTTCCCGTGGCTCGGCCCGCTCGGGCTGATCCCGTTGCCGTCGAAGTGGTACATCGCCTTCGGCGATCCGATCGAGACCTCCGGTTACGACCCGGGTGCGGCCGAGGACCCGATGCTGGTGTTCAACCTGACCGACCAGGTGCGTGAGACCATCCAGGACACGCTCTACCGGCTGCTGCTCCAGCGCCGCTCGGTGTTCTTCTAGGCCTCTTCTAGGCGGTGTTGGGGAATGTATCAAGGCAACGATTCGACCGCCGCTTTGTCGGATTCGCCCCTTGAGGCATTCCCCAACACCGCCTAGGCCGCGTCCGAGAAGCCGCCGCATCCCTGACACGGCCTGACCGTGTGTCAGCCGCTCGGCGAGGGGCTCGATCCCGCACCGCCGAGGCCGAGGTCGATCCCGGGCAGGCCGGGCAGCAGCGGCGGCAGGTTGACGCCGGTGGACGGCAGTATCGGCAACGGCAGCTGCACTCCTATCGTCGTCGAGGCCGAGGCCGAGGGCCGTGTGCTGGAGCCGGCCGACGGTGAATTCGCCGCCTCGCCGCTGGGTGGGGCAGGGGATTCCCCGGCGCCGCTCGCGGGCGCGGACGGGTGCGCGGACGGCGACGCGGCTCCCCGCGCAGAGGCTCCCGGACCGGTCGTGGTGCTCGATCCCGGCGGTGCGCCCGTCGCCGGCGCGGAACCGGTGTGCTGCGGTACCGCGGCGGCCGCTGCCTGGAGCCTGCGGTACAGATCGTCCATCAGGGCGACGATCTGCGGCGGGCGCTGCTGGAGCGTCAGCGGCAACTGCCAGGTCAGGTCCGCCACCCGCTGCCGCTCGGTGAGCAGGAAGTCCGACAGCAGGTGCAGTGCCTGCTCGTCGCCGTGCTCGCGCACCTGGTCGAGCAGCAGTGCGCCGCCGTCCGAGATCATCGAACGAAGTTCGGTGAGCGCCGGATCCAGGTAGGCCGCGGTCGGCGAACCTGGCAGCTCGGCGTCGCGCCGCGCCAGCAACGCGTCGATCTCGGACAGCCGGATGTCGGCGAGGTGCAGGTATTGGCCGCCGCGCGCGGTAGGCGAACCGGGCAGCGACAGCTGGATGTTCTCGAACATCTTCTTCGCGCTGTAGAGCGGATCGCCGGGCACCGCCCCGGCGGACGCGATGGCGATGCCGCCGACCGAACCGGTCGCCACCGCGACGCCGACGCCCGCGGCCAGCAGCCGGCGCCGCCATGCAGGGGAGACGCCGGCCGGTGAGCGCCGGGTCGCGACCGGGCGGCGCAGTCCGGCGTGCCGCCCGCCGCGTTGGGCCGGAAGCCGCGACTGGCCCGCCTGTCCGGCCTGCCCGGACGCGGCGGTCAGTTCCGGGGTGAGCCGCACCAGTCGCTCGCGCAGCCGCGCCCGGAACGCCTCGTCCATTTCGGGCAGCGGAGAGGCGGCGCCCTCGACCCGGTGCGCGATCGCGACCAGAGTCGTCATCCGGGCGGCCGGCGGGGCCGTCGAACCGTGCGCCGCGCCCGCCTGGTCACTCGCGTGCGCGCCGCTCAGCGCGAGGTCGAACTCCTGGGCTCCGCCCCGGTGCCGTGCCATTCGCCTGCCACCTCCTGTCCCCTCCAGGACGGCCTGGCCGCCCGCCTAAGCCGGCCGCCCGCGGCCGCCGACGCAAGTTTGACTCGGCTCGACTGGGCAAGGTTGTGCCCTGATCGGCAACCCGGACGCGATTGGAAAGCTTTTTCACCCGGACGAGTGGATCGTGCAATTGCTCCTGCACATTCGATCTTTCCGCGTGTCCGCGTGGTTACCCCGCGCAACGACGGCGGCACCGGTCGAGTTACGCGGTTCAACCCCTGCAGGGGGCGCCGGGCGGCGCGCGCCACCCCGCGGCCGGCGTACGGGATCACCGCAGCGTTTCCGCCGGAAGCAGGCGCGCGAGCGTCCGGATCGCCCGATATTGCAGGGTTTTGATGGCTCCGTCGTTCTTGCCCATGATCTTCGCCGTTTCGGAGACCGACAGGCCGTGCAGGAAGCGCAGCGTCACACACTCCTGCTGCTGCGAGTTGAGCTGGCAGACCGCGTCGAGCAGAGCCTTGTTCGACAGGTAGGCCAGCACGCTGTCCTCGGGGGAGGAGACCGTGTCGTCCGAGTCGAGCATCTCGCCGGTCGGCACTTCGAGCCGGTACCGGCTGGACTTGTAGTGGTCGGCCACCAGGTTGCGGGCGATGGTGACCAGCCAGGCCCCGAAGTCGCGCCCCTGCCAGGTGAAAGTATTGATACGGCGAAGTGCGCGAAGGAAGGTCTCGCTGGTCAGATCCTCGGCCAGGGACCGATTGGAGACCCGGTAGTAGATGTAGCGGTAGACAGTGTCCGAATACGCGTCGTAGAGCCGGCCGAAAGCCTCGCCGTCGCCCTCCTGCGCGGACTCCACCAGGGCGAGCATCCGGCGCGACTCCGCGTCCTGAGCGCGCTCGTCGTGGCGGTCCGGACCGGCGTGCCGCGGGCGCGGCGCACGCGAACGAGGGCGGCTGTGCGAGTGCCGGGGCTCGGGTCCGGGGTCTGCGTCCGAATCCGCGCCCGCGGCCGGCTGTTCCCCCGGTTCGGGCGGCGCCGGGGGCGGCACTGTGGGCGCCGGGGGCGGCGCGCCCGGCGCACCAGGCGGGGCGGCCGGCGGTTCGAGCGAGCGCGGCGCGGATCCCGGCCGGTACGGGACCGCCGAGGTCGCCATCGCGGCCACGGCCAGTCGCAGACCGGACAAGCCGACGGCGTCGGCTCTGACGTCTCGAAGCACGGGACTCCAGCTGCTCGGGGGCTGCATCAGTTCGCCTGGCGGGGCGTCGGAACGGCGCTCCACCGGCGTTACTGCTTTAACCGACGGCCTCCGCGCCGCGCATGGCGACATATGCGGAGCGCCGCCGGGGCGCCGGTCCGCGTGGGCTGCGGACCATCGGTCGCGGTCGGTGACGCCGACCGTGACCGAGCGTGTGAAGGCGGTCACCTTTTGTAGGCCGTTCCCACATCGTAGGGAAAACCGCTCCCTCGCGGGCGGGTTTGGCACGACCGGCCCGGTTGGCCGGACGCCACACGAGAATACCGCTTAGTGTCCGCGAAGTTACTCCATGTGTCCGCAGTGGGCTAAGACGCATGTCTCAAGCATGGATGACAGCCTGATGGCGTGTCACTGCCCAGCGGACGATATGTCAGTTGCCGGGCCGGCTGGGGCCAAGCCCGTTCAGCCGGCGACCGAGTCCGTGGCCTCGCGGCGGCGTCCGGCGCGGCGCAGCGCGGCGCCTGCCGCGACGGCGCTGGCCGTAGCGCCGACGGCGGCTGAGCTAGGCAGACCTATCCGCATCAGGCGCACTCCGGTGCGGTACTCGATGACCGGCCAGCCCTGTCGCTGTGCGTGGTGGCGCAGCTTGTGGTCCGGATTGACCGCGTGCGGGTGACCGACAGCGGTGAGCATCGGCAGGTCGTTCGCCGAGTCCGAATACGCGTGGCAGGAGGTGAGGGTGTATCCCTCGCGCTCGGCCAGCGCGCGCATCGCCACGCCCTTGGCGGGCCCGTGCAATATGTCGCCGCAGACGCGCCCGGAGTAGACGCCGTCGACCGCCTCGGCGACGGTGCCCAGCGCCCCGGTGAGGCCGAGCCGCTGCGCGACGATGTCCGCCAGTTCGTTGGGCGCCGCGGTCAGCAGCCATACCGGTTCGCCGCGGTTCAGGTGCGCCTGGGCCAGCGCCCGGGTCCCCGGCCAGATCTTGCGCTCCAGGTAGTCCTCGAACACGCTGCGGCAGATTTCCGTCATCTCGGTGACGGCGTGCCCCGCGGCGAAGGACAACGCCCGCCGGCGCGTGGACTCGACCTGCCCGGCGCGCTCGCCGCGGATGCGGAAGGTCAGCTGGCTCAGGCCGAACCGGGCGATGTCGCGGCCGGTCAGCATCCGGTGCGCGGCCAGGCCGCGGGCCAGGTGGAACAGCGAGGCGCCCTGGACCAGGGTGTTGTCCAGGTCGAAGAAGGCCGCGGTCCGGGGGCCGTGGCGGCGCGGGTCGGATGCGCGCGGCCGAGCCGCGGAACGCAGCAGTTCCAGATCGACGAGCGATGGTGCGTCGAGGCCGGGTGCCATGCTTCCAGACCCTACCCGCAACACGGTAACTCCACGTTCGGCTTTGATGCCTGCTTGGTTACGGCCTTGCGACTAGTGTGCGTGGGTATGGAGTCCCAGCCCGAGATCCAGACCGGGAAACCCAGGATCACGCTCATCGGCAAGCCCGGTTGCCATCTGTGCGACGACGCCCGCGTCGTGGTCGCCCGGGTGGCCGAGGAGTTGGGCGTCGGCTGGACCGAACTGGACATCACCCGTGACGGCGCGTTGGCTGAGCGGTACTGGGAGCAGATCCCGGTGACGCTGGTGGACGGTCGCAGACACGACTACTGGCGGGTGGACGAGGCCCGGCTGCGCGCGGCGCTGCAATGATGCGTGCTGCAATGGACGCGGTGCCCCAATGAGAGCGTCTGTGGGCCGGCGCGCCGGGGACGTCCTGCGGTGCGGCCGCTGTGCGGCTTCCGGCAATGAGCTGGAATTTTCCGCGCAGCAGCGCCGAAGGGCTGTGACTTCAGTCGCATCCGTGGGTCCTTCGGCCCGTCGGACAGGGCCTTCCGGCCTGGTCAGTGCGCAGGTCAATGGAAATATCGGCGCATAGTAGACTTTTCCGGCAGTCCGGACAGGCACTTTGTGCGCGCGTTCACAAGGTCTTACGCTGTCGGGCAGGTGCTGAGGCAGACCCACAATCCGTGGCGCGCTCCGGCAACAGTCCCACCGCGACAGCGCCTTCAGGAGCACGATGGCCACCTTGCGTACCCAAGGTCCCCCGGGCCGCGGCGGCGAAGGCTCCACGGGCCGCGCCGCCTCAGCGATCCCGGAGGCGACCGTAGCGCGGCTTCCGGTGTACCTGCGCGCGCTGCGGGCCCTGGCCGAACGCGGCACCGCGACGGCCTCCTCGGAGGAACTGGCCGCCATCGCCGGGGTCAACTCGGCCAAGCTGCGCAAGGACCTTTCCTACCTCGGCTCGTACGGCACCCGCGGCGTCGGCTACGACGTCGAGTACCTCGTGTACCAGATCTCCCGCGAACTGGGCCTGTCCCAGGACTGGCCGGTGGCCATCATCGGCATCGGTAACCTCGGCCACGCGCTGGCCAACTACGGCGGCTTCGTCAGCCGCGGCTTCCGGATCGCCGCGCTGCTCGACGCCGACCCGCGGCTGTCCGGCAACCGGGTCGCCGGCCTGGTGATCCGGCACATCGACGAACTCGACGAGGCGATCGCCGAGAACGGCATCTCCATCGCGGTGATCGCGGTGCCGCCGGACGCGGCCCAGGACGTGGCGAACCGGCTGGTGGCCGCCGGGATCACCTCGATCCTGAACTTCGCCCCGGCGGTGGTGACCGTGCCGGACGGGGTGAGCCTGCGCAAGGTGGACCTGTCCGTCGAGCTGCAGATCCTCGCCTTCCACGAGCAGCGCAAGATCGCCAACCGCGCCGCGCCGGGCGCGCTGCGCACAGCACGCACGGTGCGCAGGCTGCGGGAAGATCCGGTCAACCCGGGCGAGTTCGACGACGCGAGTGTCTCGACCGCCTATGCCGGCGCGACGAGCCTTCCGGCCGCGGACTGCGTCGCCGACACCACACCCATCCCGCGTTACAGCTATGACGAATTCGACGAGGTGAGGCCGGCATGAGCCTGCTGGTGGTCGGCCTGTCCCACCGCACCGCACCGATCCCGCTGCTGGAGAAGGCGGCGCTGCCGCAAGAGCGGGTGGCGAAGCTGATCGGCGACGCCGTCGGTACCGAGCACGTCACCGAGGCGATAGCGGTGGCCACCTGCAACCGGCTGGAGATCTACGCCGACGTCACCCGCTTTCACGGCGCGCTGTCCGACCTGTCCGATCTGGTGAGTCTGCACACCGGAATCTCGGTAGAGGAACTGACCGAGCACCTTTACGTACATTACGACAACCGCGCCGTACAGCACCTTTTCAACGTCGCCTGCGGCCTGGACTCGATGGTCGTCGGCGAGCCTCAGATCCTCGGGCAGTTACGCGGCGCGCTCGCCGCGGGCCAGACCGAGGGCACTGCCGGCCGCGTGATCAATGATCTGACGCAGACCGCGCTTCGGGTCGGCAAGCGCGCGCACAGCGAGACCGGCCTCGACCGCGCGGGCCAGTCGCTGGTCACCGCAGCTCTCGAACTTGCCGTCCCGCTGATCGAGGGCGGTCGACCGCGGCGGGCCGTGGTCGTCGGCGCCGGCTCCATGTCCTCGCTGGCCGCGACCACTCTGGCCAGGCAGTTCCCGGGCCTGGAGCTGACCGTGGTCAACCGCAGCCCGGACCGGGCGGGCCGGCTCGCCGAGAGTGTGGGCGCCCGGGCGCTGAGCCTGGACCGGCTCGCGGAGACTCTGGCCGAGGCGGACCTGGTGATCTCCTGCACGGGGGCGGTGGACACCGTCATCGGTGCGGCGCACTTCGCCGCTGGCGGCGTAGCCGAGTCGCTGGGGCATCGGGTCGTCATCGACCTGGCGCTGCCGCGCGACGTGGCCGCCGAGGTCGCCGAGTTGCCCGGTACGACGGTGATCGACCTGGAGCGCATCGCCGACGCCGAGCGGGAGGGCGCCGCGCGGGTCGAGGAGGGCAGCGTCGAGGACGTCCGCCGCATCGTCGGCGAGGAGGTTTTCGCCTACGCGGCGGCCCAGCGCGCCGCCACCGTCGGCCCGACGGTCATCGCGTTGCGAGACATGGCCGCGGATGTCGTCGACGTCGAACTTGCCCGCTTCGACGGGCGGGTGCCGGAACTCGATGCGAAGGCCCGCGCCGAGGTGGCCAACACGGTCCGGCGCGTCGTGGACAAGCTGCTGCACGAGCCGACGGTCCGGGTGAAGCAGTTGGCCTCAGACCCGGGTGGCACGTCCTATGCCGTGGCGCTGCGGGAGTTGTTCAACCTCGATCCGGCCGCGCCCGCCGCGGTCAGCCGGGCCGAACCGGTGCCGGCGGGCGAAGAGGGCCCCGCGAGCAAAGAAGGCCCCGCGAGCAAAGAAGGCACCTTATGACCGCCCAGGCACTGAGGTTGGGAACCCGGCGCTCCGCCCTGGCCCTGGCGCAGTCCGGGCTGGTGGCCCGCGCGGTGACCGAGGCCACCGGGCGCCGTGTCGAGCTGGTGGAGATCACCACGCACGGGGACGTCTCCCGGGAGGCGCTGACACAGATCGGCGGCACCGGGGTGTTCGTCAACGCGCTGCGCGACGCGTTGTTGGACGGCAGCGTGGACTTCGCCGTGCACTCGCTCAAGGATCTGCCGACCGCCGACCCCGCGGGTCTGGCCTTGGCCGCGGTGCCGGAGCGCGAAGACGTGCGCGACGTTCTGGTGGCGCGTGAGCAGTTGAAGTTCGCCGACCTGTCGCCGGGCGCGCGGGTGGGCACCGGTTCGCCGCGCCGCGCCGCGCAGCTCAGGCTCCTGCGCCAGGACTTGGAGATCGTCCCGGTCCGCGGGAACGTGGACACCCGCGTCGGCTACGTCGCCAAGGGCGAACTGGACGCCGTGGTGCTCGCCTATGCCGGGCTCAGCCGCCTCGGCCGGCTCGGTGAGGTCACCGACTACTTCGACCCGAACGCGCTGCTGCCCGCCCCCGGCCAGGGGGCCCTGGCGCTGGAATGCCGGGCCGCGGACGGCGCGCTGGCGGCGCAGCTCGCCGCACTGGACCACGGTCCCACCCGGGCCGCGGTCCGGGCCGAGCGGGCCCTGCTGGCCGCGCTCGAAGCGGGGTGTTCCGCGCCCGTCGGTGGGTATGCCACCGCGACCGCGGACGAACTGCAGTTGACCGGGACCGTGACCGAGGCGGACACCCCGGACGCCCCGCGGTCGATCAGGATGTCCGTCACCGGCGCCCCCGGCGAGGCCGAGCGGCTCGGGCGCGAGCTCGCCGCGCGGATGCTCGACCAGGGCGCCGCAGGACTGATGGGGAAGAAGACGTGACTGTCACGACCGGAGTAGCGCCGCAGAGCGCGGTTCCGCCGCAGGTCCACGCCCGTGAGCACGCCGCCGCGGGGTCCGACCTCGCCATCAACGGCACCGCGCTTGAGGGCACCGCGCTGGACGGTTCGTCGAACGGCGTGGACTTCGCCGAGCAGGCGGAAGCCCCGGATGAGACGGGCGCGGTCCCCGACCAGGACTCCGACGCCGAACCACCGCGCGGCCACTCCACGGCGCGCGCCCGGGTCAGCTTCGTGGGAGCGGGCCCCGGCGACCCCGACCTGCTGACCGTGCGCGCCGCCGCGTTGCTCGCCGCCGCGGACGTGCTCGTCGTCGACTCCCGGCTGCGCGCCCGGTTCGAGCCGCGCTGCAGCGACCGGGTCCAGGTCATCGAGATCGCGCCCGCGGTCGACGGCGCCGGCGCGGTGCAAGTCGGCTGCGAAGACGACGGCGCGCGGATCGGCTGCGCGGCCGATGAGCTCGCGCGCGTCGCGCTTGAGCCGCTCGAGTGCCTGGACGCGATCAGCGCCGCGGTGCGCGACGGCAAGTCCGTGGTGCGGCTGCTGGACGGAGACCCCGGCCTGTTCGGGTCCTTCGAGGCGGAGGCGGCGGCCTGCGCCAAGGCCGGACTGCCGTTCGAGGTGGTGCCCGGGCTGGCCCGCGCGACCGCCGTGCCGGTCTTCGCCGGCATCCCGCTGACCAGGGGCGCGATCGGCGACGTGCGGCTGCTGTCCGCGCCGCGCCCGGACGGGAACGCCGACTTCACCGCCTGGTCGGACTGGCACCGCCAGCTCGGTGAGGCCGGGGCCGCCAGCTCGACGCTGGTGCTGCTCGGCATCGGCGATCGGATCGACGAGGTGGCCTCGGAACTGCTCGCGGCCGGCCGGCCGGGCAACACCCCGGTCGCGGTGACCGTGGACGGCTCGCTGACCTCGCAGCGCACCGTCACCGGTGCGCTGGACCGGATCGCCGCCGCGCTGAAGGCGGAGCACGGCAAGCACTCCGCGGCCGCGCTGAACGGGGATACCGTGGTGGTCGTGGGTTCGGTGGTGGAACGCCGCTCCGAGCTGTCCTGGTACGAGACCAAGCCGCTGTTCGGCTGGCGGGTGCTGGTGCCGCGCACCAAGGAGCAGGCCGGGGCGCTCAGCGAGCAGCTCCAGTCCTATGGTGCGGTGCCGCACGAGGTGCCGACCATCGCGGTCGAGCCGCCGCGCACCCCGCAGCAGATGGAGCGCGCGGTCAAGGGCCTGGTCACCGGGCGGTACGAATGGGTCGCCTTCACCTCCGCGAACGCGGTGAAGGCGGTACGCGAGAAGTTCGAGGAGTACGGGCTCGACGCGCGCGCCTTCGCCGGGATCAAGGTCGCGGCGGTCGGCGAGCAGACCGCCGGGGCGCTGCGCGCCTTCGGCGTCGTGCCGGACCTGGTGCCCTCGGGCGACCAGTCCGCGGCGGGCCTGCTGGAGGACTTCCCCGCGTACGACCCGGCCTTCGACCCGATCGAGCGGGTGTTCCTGCCGCGCGCCGACATCGCCACCGAGACTCTGGTCGCGGGCCTGGTCGAACTGGGCTGGGAAGTGGACGACGTGACCGCGTACCGCACGGTGCGCGCCGCGCCGCCACCGGCCGAGGTGCGCGAGGCGATCAAGGGCGGCGGATTCGACGCCGTGCTGTTCACCTCCTCGTCCACGGTGAAGAACCTGGTCGGGATCGCGGGCAAACCGCATGCCTCGACGGTGATCGCGTGCATCGGCCCGCAGACCGCGAAGACCGCCGAGGAGCACGGATTGCGCGTGGATGTGCTCGCGCCCACGCCGAGCGCCGCGGTGCTCGCCGAGGCGCTGGCGGCCTTCGGCCGGGCGCGGCGGGAGGCGGCGCTGGCCGCCGGCGAGCCGGTGCTGCGGCCCTCGCAGCGGCGCTCGACCCGGGCCCGCCGCGCGAAGTGATCGAGTGACAGGGAGAATCCGGTGAACGTCGGACCGGGTTCGGCGACGCGGATAGGCTGGTGCACATGACGTCGTCTCAGTATCCGAACGTAAGGCCGCGGCGGTTGCGGCGGACGCCCGCGCTGCGCCGGCTGGTGGCCGAGACCCGGCTGCATCCGGCCGAGCTGGTGCTGCCGATATTCGTCAAGGAGGGCCTGAGCGAGCCCGCGCCGATCGCCTCGATGCCCGGCCTCGTGCAGCACACGCTCGCCAGTCTGCGCAAGGCCGCGCACGAGGCGGTCGCCGCGGGCGTCGGCGGGCTGATGCTGTACGCCGTGCCGGAGGAGCGCGACGCGATCGGTTCGGCGGGCGTGGACCCCGACGGCATCCTGCAGCGCGCGATCCGGGAGGTGGCCGACGAGGTCGGCGACTCCACCGTGATCATGAGCGATCTGTGCCTCGACGAGTTCACCGACCACGGCCACTGCGGCGTCCTGCGCGCCGACGGCGCCGTGGACAACGACGCGACCCTTGAGATCTACGGCGAGATGGCGCTGGCCCAGGCGCAGGCCGGCGCGCACCTGCTCGGCCTGAGCGGCATGATGGACGGCCAGGTCGGCTTCGTGCGCAGGGCGCTGGACGCCGCGGGATATCAGGACACCGGCATACTCGCCTACGCCGCGAAGTACTCCTCGGTCTTCTACGGGCCCTTCCGCGACGCGGTCGACTCCCAGCTGAAGGGCGACCGCAAGACCTATCAGCAGGACCCGGCCAACGGCATCGAGGCACTGCTCGAGGTGCGGCTCGATCTGGCGGAGGGCGCCGACCTGGTCATGGTCAAGCCGGCCATGTCGTATCTCGACATCGTGCGCCAGATCGCCGACGTCGCGCAGGTGCCGGTGGCGGCGTACCAGGTCTCCGGCGAGTACGCGATGGTCGAGGCTGCCGCGGCGAACGGCTGGATCGACCGGGAGCGGGCGATCCTGGAGACGCTGACCTCGATCAAGCGGGCCGGAGCCTCGGTCATCCTCAGCTACTGGGCCCTGGACGCGATCCGCCTGCTCGGCTGACCCGGGAGCGCCCTGCCAAGGGTGGTTCGGCGCGCCGCGAACCGGTACGCGCCGTCCGGAAGGGCGCGCAGCCCGCGGTCGGCGGCGCTGAAGACCTATCCCGGGACCCGGTCGGCAGCCACCGCGAGTTCGAATACCTCGTCGCACACCGCGGCGACCAGGCCGGGATCGTGCTCGACCAGTACGAGGCTGAGGCCGTCCGCGCGCAGGGCCCGTACCGTCGCGGCGAACTCCAGCACCTGTGTCTCACTCATCCCGGAGGAGGGTTCGTCGAGCAGCAGCACGCGTGCCCCGGCGGCCATCGCCCGCGCGATCTCGACGAGGCGGGCCACACCGGTCGGCACCGCGGAAAGCGGCTGCCCGGCGAAATCCACCAGAGCGAAACGCCGCAGCAGCCGGTGTGCGACGGCGGCCGGGGTTTCCCCGCCCGCGCCGGCCGGCGCGGCTTCCACGTCGGGACCGCGTGGTCTGAACCGGCCGAGGCGCTCGGGCGGCGTGCCTCGCGTCCCGAATTCGGCCGCCACGAGCAGGTTGTCCGCGATGTTCAGCGAGGTGAACGGTTCCAGGCGCTGGAACGTGCGCCCCAGGCCGAGGCGCGCGCGCCGGTGCACCGGCAGCCGGGTGATGTCACGGCCGAAGAGCCAGACGCGCCCGGCCGTCGGCCTGAGCGTCCCGCAGACCACGTCGAGCAGCGTGGACTTGCCCGCGCCGTTCGGGCCGACCAGGCCCAGCACCCGGCCCGGGGCCACCTCGAAGCTCACCCCGCGCAGCACCGGCACGCCCCGATACCCCGCGGCGATGCCGTCGACCCAAAGCGCGGCGGTTGGGGCCACGTTCACGACTCCCTAGGCTTCGGTTCACAGGCGCCCGTGATACAAAGCAGACTCTCGCTTATTCGGGGTAGTTGTCACCCGATCGAGGGTGCCGAGCGGAACTGGAGTGCCGGTGGACCGAACTCAGCAGCAGGGCCAAGGGTCCGACGGGGTCCAGGACGGTGCCGCCCGCGTGTCTGATGCCGCCCAGCCTCTACCGTCGTCCGCGGGCCAGGACATCGCATCCGCGCCCGCACCCGCAGCGGTGCCGCCTGTCTCGCTCGTCGCCGCTCCGGTAGCGCCGCCGGTGCCGCCCGCCACCGCGCCCGGGTTCGCGCCACAGTCTGCCGTCCAGCCTGCCGAGTCGCCCACCGCCGCGGTGCCCGCCATCTCGCCGCTGCGCGCCTTCGCCGAGGTCGGCGTCGTCTACCTCGTTTCCTTCGGCCTCGGCGTGATCAGTGCGGTCGGCCTGCTCACCAACCCCACGCTCGCCTCTGACCAGCAGATCCGCTCCTGGGTCGAGGCCGGCAGCGAGATGATGCAGTACATCATGCAGGCGTGCACCGTGATCTTCGGCGTCGCGTACTTCAGCCTGCGCCGCGGCCTGACGCTCAGCTCGATCTTCGGGCATTTCGCGAAGCCGAGGCCTCCGGCCGTCTACACGCCATACGCCGCGTACCCCGCGTACGCAGGTGCTGATTACCCGGGCGCCGCATATCCCGGCGCTGCGAACCAGGCGGCGCAAACCCAGTATCCGTACCCGGCACAAACACAGCTTTATGCGCCGCCGTATTCCGCCCCCGCACCGTCTGGTTACCAGAGTTACGCGCCCTACCCGCAGATGGGATACGTGCCGAGCCGTCCGGCCGAACGCGGTCGCGGTTGGCAGTTCACGCGCGCGTTCTTCCTCTCGATGGGCGGGGTGCTCGCCTTCCTGCTGACCGTGGTGATCTACGTCAACGTCACCGGCCGAACCACCGGAGCGCCGGATCAGGGCAACAGCCTGTGGATGGTCCCGGTCGGCATCGTCGTCGCGCTCTGCGCGGGCTTCGGTGAGGAAGTGCTGATCACCGCGATGGTCGTCACCGCCCTGGAGCAGGCCGGCTTCGCCCGGCGCGCCTGGGTGATCTACCTGGTGGCGGTCGCGCTGCGCATCCCGTTCCACCTGTACTACGGCTGGGCCTCGCTCGCGGTGGTCTGCTTCACCGTGGTCAACGTGTGGGTCTACCGGCGGTGGCGGCTGCTGTGGCCGATCGTGATCGCCCACGCGGTCTACGACGCGCTGGAGTTCGCCGGCTCGCTCGTGCCCGCTCTGGCCGGACTCGGGCTGATCGCGCTGGGCTTGGCGACCTTCGTGATGGTGATCGTGATCGCCGGCATCGAGCTGTCCGACCGCTCGGCCCGCCGCCGCTTCGAGCAGTGGCGAACCGCGGTAGGCGTCTGAGAGACAACCCCGCCGCCCCCAGACC
>NZ_JAGSXH010000069.1 GCF_018283645.1 Actinocrinis puniceicyclus
TTGCGCGGCCGGGCAGCCCGGGTCGCCGTGGGGGGACGGGTCTGCCCGGGAGCTTGGACCGGGGACATGGCGTGCTCCTTCCCAGGAGTGCGGACTGGCCGGGATTTCCGCCCGCCTCAATCTCCGTTCTGCGCGCGCCCAAACTCGCGGACCGGGCCGTGTTTGGCCGCGCCGCGAGCGGTTAATAGGGCGCGACGCTCGACAGAGTCGGGGTGAGACGCGTGCCCGCGACCGGACACACCCAGGCGGTGACCGATGGGCAGTACGGTGGCCGACCGGGGCCCATCGCCGACGAACAGGAATGCAAGGGGACTGCACCGATGGACCGCTTTGCCGTCAGTGTCGCGGACTCGGGTGACGACAGATATGTCGTGACCGTGCGCGGCGAACTGGACATGGCCACGGCCGACCGCCTGTGGACACAGCTGGAGCCGCTGCTGGAGCCGCAGACCCTGGTGGTGCTCGACGGGACCGAGGTCACGTTCCTCGACTCCAGCGGGCTCAGGGTGCTGCTACAGGCCGGGAACCGGGCCACCTCCGGGGGCGCGACCTTCCGCCTGGTCGCCCCGCAGCAGGCGGTCCAGCGCGTGCTCGACCTGGCCGGCACCAAGGACCACCTGCAGACCCGGCAGACCGTGGACGCCGCGCTCGCGGGCTGAGCCCGGGCCGTACACTTCTCGGCCCCGGAGACTCTGGGAACCGGACTCAGGGACTCCTAGCACCACTCACTCGAACTGCCGGCGACTCGGAGGGAAGCGCAGCGATGTACGAGGACAACCCTGGCGGGACCGAGCGGCTGCCGAAGCCGCGCACCGTGGTGCTGTCGATCCCGGCCGACCGGGAGCAGGTTGTGCTGGTCCGCTCGGTGGCCGGCCACATCGCGGCCAGGCTGGGGCTGTCGGTCGCGGAACTGACGGACCTGCGCCTGGCCGTGGACGAGGCCTGCGGCCTGTTCCTGCTCTCCCCGGGCTTCGGCTCCGCGGGCGAGCTGCTCGAATGCCGCTTCGAGGAACTGCCCGGCGCGCTGTCGGTGACCGTGAGCGCCCCGGCGCCGGCGGCGGCGCAGCCTGACGTGGAAGACATCGGCTGGATCATGCTCAGCGCGCTGGTCGACGAGCTGACCTGGAAGGGCGAGAGCGGCGTGGCCCGACTTACCCTGGTGAAGCACCTGAGCGTGCAGGACAGCTGATGAGCGGAGCCGAAACGGTACAGGCGCAGCAGGAAGAACCGCGGGACGAGGCCGTGGAGCAGGTCGGCATCGACAGCCCGGACGCGGCGATGCAGGCGGCCGCGCCGGTTTCTCCGCACGCTGAGCGACGCGCCGAGACGATGCGCATATTCCAGCGGATGCGCAAGCTGCCGCCCGGCGACCCGGAGCGCGAACGGTTGCGCGCCGAGGTCATCGAGGACCACATGGCCTACGCCCGCAGGATCGCGTCCCGCTACGGCGGACACGGCGAGGTGGTCGAGGACTTCGTGCAGGTGGCGTACCTCGGCCTGGTCAAGGCCGTGGACAATTTCGACCCGGAGCACGGCACCGGGTTCCTCGGCTACGCCACTCCGATGATCATGGGCGAGATCAAGCGGTACTTCCGCGACGCCACCTGGGACGTGCACGTGCCGCGGCGGATGCAGGAGCTCTCCAGCGCCCTGCGCAAGGCCACCGAGGCGCTCACCCAGGAACTGGGCCGCTCGCCGAGCATCGCGGAACTGGCCGACCGGGTGAAGGCGACCCCCGAGGAGGTGGTCGAGGCGATGGACGCCGCCTCGGCCTACACCACGGCCTCCCTCGACCGGCCGGTGCGGGTGGACTCCTCCGAGGGCGCGAGCCTGGCCGAGTTCGTCGGCGGCGAGGATCCGCGCTTCGACGCGGTGGTCAACCGGGAGGTGCTCAAGCCGCTGCTGGCCAAGCTGGGCGAGCGGGACAAGCGGATACTGATGATGCGCTTCTTCCGCAACATGACCCAGTCCCAGATCGGCGAGGAGCTGAACGTCTCGCAGATGCAGGTCTCCCGCCTGCTCACCCGGATCCTGGACGAGCTGCGCGCGGGCTTCGAGTAAGGGTGCGCACGCAGAGGGGCGCCGCGCCGCGCGGTCGATGACAAGTTCGCCTGGCCGCGTCGTGGCCAAGGGCTCAACCGGCCAGGATGAGCCCTCGCCCACGTCTTGCCGTGCCCGGCTCAGAAACAGCGCCCGCGCGGCACCCCGTCCGCGCGTACTCTGAAGCGGCCACACCGGGGGCTCGCCGTCGACTTGCCTGCCTTCTGCCGTCGAGACCCCGCCGTTCCTTGATGTACCCAGCCTTGATGTACCCAGACGCTGCAAGCAGTGGTGGTCCTGCATAATGCAACACGTCGGGACCAGCATCAGCCCTGGAAGGGGAAGGCGAGATGGCTCAAACGGGCGACGCGCCGAGCGCCGCGCCCTCCGCGAGCACGCCTCCCGAGACGGCCGTCGACGTACTCAGGCGGGTCATCGAGGAGCAGCGGCGAGCGGAGGCCGCGCTTCAGTCCAGGTTCCTGGAACACGGGCTGATCGACCAGGCGATCGGGGTGCTGGCCGCCCGGCTGGAGTGCGACCCGAAGGACGCCTTCGACCAACTGCTGGAGATCGAGCGGCGCTCGGGGCGCGACCTGCTGGAGGTGGCCGCCGAGCTGGTCGGCCAGCAGACCAGGGTTCGCGCGCGGGTGCCGATGGGCGAGGCCGTTCCCGTCTACGGCCCCGGGGTGGTGCGCCTTCAGCGCAGCGCGGACAGCGACGAGCTGGCCCGCCTGCTGCTGGGCGACACGCTCGCCTGGTCCGGACCGGCGCAGGCGGCGATCGCGCTGCTCGAACCGGACGGCGCCCTCGAGCTGATCGGTTCCGGCGGGCTGCCGCCGCGCGTGGTCAGCCAGTGGCGTCGCATTCCGCCGCAGGTGAACTGCTTGCTGACCGCGTGCCTGCGCGAACAGGACGCGGTGTGGGCGGACGCGGGAGCGGTCAAGCAGGACGCGGGCCGTTCGTTCGTGCTCGGCCCGGTCGGCGCCGGCGGCGGTGCGTCCAACCCGCTGCACGTCGCCGTCCCGCTGCGCATCGGCCGAGGCCTGATCGGCGCGGTCGAGGTCGGCTGGCCGGCCGGCACCACCTTCACCCCCGAAGTGCGCCGCGAGCTGGTCGCGCTGATCGAGTCGGCCGCTCAGGCCGTCGTGCGCGCCCGTCGCCTGCAAGCGGGGTGCGCGCCGAGCGAGGAACGTGACGCGGTCGGTTTGGACGGTTTGCGTGAGTTGATCGACGCCACCTGGGAGCCCGCGCTGCTGGTCGAGGGCGAACGCGGCGAGGGTGAGGAACCCGCGCAGGACGGCGACGTGCGCCCGCTGCCTTTCAGCAACCTTCGCGTCGTCGCGCTCAACGCCGCGGCCCGGGAACTGATCTCCGGCGGCGTCGCGGCCCCGGACCCGATCGGCCGCCGGCTGACCGAGCAGCTGCCGTGGATCGCCACCTCCGGTGCGTTCGACGCGATCCGCGAGGTGCTGGCCACCGGGACCACGTACCGCGATCCGGACCACACGTACACGGAGCTGGATGGAAACGGGCGCCGCCGCAGCATCGCGATCAGCGCCACCCGGTTGGCGGAATCGCTGCTTTATGTCGCGCTGCGCCCGGCGGCCGCTCAGCGCGGCGACGAGGGGGCGGTGGCCGCCCGGCTGCGCCGGATGGCGGAGACGGGATCCTGGGAGTGGGACGCGGCGAGCCGCGTCGTGCACTGGTCCTCGGAAGCGTTGATGGCCTTCGGTTCCCGTATCGCGCCCGGGCCGGTGCCGGAGGACCGGCCGCCCTACGCGGTGCATCCCGACGACCAGTTGGAGCACGACCGCCTCATGCGCACGCTGATGCGCGGCGGCCGGCCGGCGCAGGGTGAGTTCCGGGTGGTGCGCCCGGACGGCGCGGTGCGCCACATCCGTGTCGCCGGTGAGCCGATCACCGGCCACGGCGGCGCGGTCACCTCCGTATTCGGCACCGTGCAGGACGTCACCGAGCAGCGCCGGGCGCAGACCGCGCTGGAGATCGCGCACATCCAACTGGCCGCACAGCGCAGCAGGGCCGAGTCCGAGCGGCAGTTGGCCACGCTGCTGCAGCAGGTGATCATGCCGGTGGAACCGCTCAGAGTGCCGCACTCCGCCGGCCTGGAGATCGCGGCGCGCTACCGGCCGGCCAGTCCGGCCGCGGGGCTCGGCGGCGACTGGTACGGCGTGTTGCCGCTGCCGGACTCCCGGCTGCTGCTGACGGTGGGCGACATCGCGGGGCACGGTTTCGCGGCCGCGACGGCCATGGCTCAGCTCTTCCACGCGCTGCACGGCCTGGCGCTCACCGGCTCGGACAGCGGGCAGCTGTTGCGCTGGCTCAACGGCGTGACCTGCTCACTTCCCACGTTCACGCTGGCCAGCGCGTGCGCCGCGCTCTACGACCCGGAGCGAAGGCAGCTGTGCGTGGCCAACGCCGGACATCCCAGCCCGGTCCTGGTGCGCAGCGGCCGGGCGGCGACCATCGAGCGGCCCGCGGGCACGATGCTGGGGGTAGACCCGAACAGCCGGTACGACGAGACGAGCCTGTCCCTGGAGCCCGGGGACGTGCTGCTGCTGTACACGGACGGGCTGATCGAACGGCGCCGGCACAGCCCCGAGGAGAACACGGCGCGGCTTCTGGCGGAGGCATCGTCCGCGGAACCGGACCTGGAGGCGTACGTGGACCGGATCCTGCAGCGGATCGAGTCCGATACGGACGACGACACCTGCATCCTGGCCGTCCGGTTCAACTGACAGTGCGCCCCTGACGGACAGTGCGCCCCTGACCCACCCGGAAAACGGCCTCGACGAGCCGGCTCAGCGGCTCAGCATCGAGCCGACGACGCCGAGCAGCACCTCCACCTCGACGGGTTTGGCCACGTGTTCGTCGGCCCCGGCGGCCAGGCTGCGTTCGCGGTCCCCTGCCGCGGCCTTCGCGGAGACGGCGACGATCGGCAACTGCGCGTACCGGTCGAGGCTGCGGATGAACTCGATCGCGGCGTACCCGTCCATGCCGGGCATCATCAGATCCATCAGCACGAGCTTGATATCAGGGTGCTGTACCAGTGTGTCGATGCCCTGGCGGCCGTTGTCAGCGTGCACGATGCTCAGGCCGTGCAGTTCCAGGACGCTGGCCATGGCGAAGACGTTACGCACGTCGTCGTCCACGATCAGTACCTTCTCGCCGTGGAACCGGGCGGTGGACTGCGGTTGCTCGACGGTCGGCGAGAGATCCGCGGCCGGCGCGACGGGCAGCGCGGTGAGCAGGTGGACGGTGAGCCGCTCGACGGCCTGGGCGCGCGAACCGACCACTTCGAGCCCCGGGACGCGGCCGAACGAGGCGAGCCGCGCCGCCGTGCCGCCGCCGGCCCCCGCCTCGTAGGCCAGGACCGGAGTGGTCGGCGCGTACAGGGAGACGGCGCTCAGCAGCGCCCGGACCTGCTCGGGCGGAGTGCTCAGGTTGACCAGGACCGCGGCGACGTCGCGGCCCAGCAGCATGCTTTCGACCTCGGCCGGGACGATCTGCGCCATCACGAGCGGTTCGACCCGACCGCGCAGGCCCGAGAGCCCGTCGATCGCGGTGCGGGCGGCGTGCTGCATCGCGCGCGCGGCGCGCGGCTCGGCGACCAGGACCACGGCGCTCGCCCGCCCGGTCCCGGCCGGTTCGGCGCCGGGTTCGGCCGCCGCGGCTTCGGCGGAGGCGGTGGGCTGCGCATGCTCGCTCGCCGCGCGGCCGGCCGGGCCGGAGGCGATCGGCACGGTCAGGGTGAAGGTGCTGCCCTGGCCGGGGGCGCTGCTCACGCGCAGATCGCCGCCGAGCAGCCGGGCCAGGTCGCGGCTGATCGACAGGCCGAGCCCGGAGCCGGCGTGGTGGCGCGAGGAGACGCCGACGCCGTGGTGGAACGCCTCGAAGATCGCCTCGTGCCGGTCCGGATCGATACCGATGCCGGTGTCGTGGACCGCGAAGCGCACCTGCCCGGAGTCGAAGGGGTCGCGCGTGACCTCGACGGTCACCGTTCCGTGCTCGGTGAACTTCACGGCGTTGGACAGCAGGTTGCGCAGGATCTGCTGGAGGCGGCGGGTGTCGGACTCGATGTGCTCGGGCAGGTCGTGAGCCACGTGCACGGCCAGGTCCAGGCCCTTGTCCGCGACCGTCGGCCGGAACGCCTTCTCGGCTTGGCGCACGAGCAGGGCGGGGGAGACGCGCTCCGTGCGCACGGTCGCGTTGCCGGTCTCCACGTCGGACAGGTCGAGCAGATCGTTGATCAGCTGGAGCAGGTCCTGGGCCGCGTCGTGGATGGTGCGGGCGTAGTCGACCTGGCGCGGGCTGAGGTTGCCCTCGCTGTTCGAGGTCAGCAGCCGGGCGAGGATCAGCAGACTGCTCAGCGGCGTGCGCAGTTCGTGGGAGATGTTGGCCATGAACTCGGCGCGGGCCCGCGCGGCCAGGGCCACCTGGCGGGCCGCGGCGTCCGGGTCGGGCCGGGTCTGCACGAGGCGGGCCCGCTCGTGCTGGGCCGCCGTCGCGGCGGTGTCCGCGGGCGCCGTCGCGGCCCCGGCGGACCCGATCATCTCGCTCAGCCGTTCGAGCGCCACGGGCCCCGAGTTCTCGGTGGCCTGGCGGGCCAGCGCCCGGTTGTGCTCGGCGAGCTGGTTGAACAGGTCTCCCAGCTCGGCCAGTTCGTCGTCCCCGCCGACCACGGCGCGGGCGTCCAGGTCGCCGTCGCGCACCGCCCGCATTGCAGCCAGCAGGCGCGCCAGCCGCGGATCGGGCACCACTGCCAAGACAGACCTCCAGCCGAACCGCGGTGGGCCGAACGGCGACCCGGTGGTGAATCGAGCAAGCGCCGCAGCGCCCGGTTCTGCCGCGGTGTCCTCGTCGCACTATATCCGCCGGGCGGCGCCGCGCCGGCCCGGACGGGCAAGCCGCCCGCCGGCCGAACGACGGTTCGACCGCGTTGCCGCCAGGTTACGCGCGCCGGCGCGGGTTCACGAAAGTGGACGGCGCGTGCCGGCGGAGCGGATCGGCCGCGGTTCTTTCAGCCCGCCACGGGGCCGCGGCGAGGTCCGCCCACGGCGTTCACCCGGAAGAGACGGCGTTCACCCGGAAAGAGCGGAAGAAGACGGGAAACCAGCCTTCTTCCGCTCTCGGGTCGTTCTGCGGCGCGACTTCGCGGCGTTCAGTCGGACACCGTGGCCCGCAGTTCGTAGATCGGGTTGTAGATCGCGCGGTGACCGCGCAGCGTCGTGACCCGGCCCCGAAGCTTGATGCTGCGGCCCGGGCTGACGCCGGGGATGTTGCGCCGGCCCAGCCAGATGACGTCGACCGTGCCGGTGCCGTCCCACAGCTCGGCTTCCAGCGCGGGGACGCCGGCGTGCGGCCGGAAGGTGACCGTGCGCAGCGTCCCGACCAGGCAGACCTGTTCGCGGTCGCGGCACTGGCCGATCGGGACGGCCTCGGCGGCCTGGATCTCGGCCTGGAGCTCGTCGGCCTGCAGCTCGTGCGGATCCGCGGCCAGACGCGAGAAGAGCCGGCGCAGAGCAGAGCCGGGCGCCCGCGCCGGCCGCGCGGCCTGTGGCTCCTCACCCCGGGCCCGGGTCTCGTCGCGGCGTGCGGCGGACGCGGTCGCGTCGGCGCCGTCGGGCGCTCGCATCGTCGTGAGCTCCTTCCTGGAACGGCCGTACCGGACGTGGACTTGCCGGACCCGTCCGGGTCACTTGCGGTTCGTGGCCGCCTTCGGCGGCTGATTCTCCGTCTGTGCCTGCGCCGCCGCCCCCGCGCTCGACGACTTCGTGTCGCCCTGACCGCCGACTGCGGAGCGCAGCTGATAAGGAACGCTAGCCACCACGACGCGGCGCTGGAAGAGCAGCCGGCTCTTGAGACGCAGCGCTGACTGGTTGTGCAGGAGTTGTTCCCACCAGTGGCCGAGGATGTACTCGGGGATGAAGACGGTCACGATGTCGTTCGGGTTCTCGGTGCGCAGGCGCTTGACGTATTCCACGATCGGACGGGTGATCTCGCGGTATGGCGAGGCGATGACGGTCAACGGGATCGGGATGGCCCGATGCTCCCAGTCCCGCCGCAGCGCTTCGGTGTCGGCGCTTTCCAGGTCCACGGTCACCGCTTCGAGCCGGCTGGGCCGGGTGGCCCGCGCGTAGCCGATGGCGCGCAGCGTCGGCAGGTGCAGCTTCGAGACCAGCACGATCGCGTGGTTGTTGCTCGGCATGGTGACCTTGAAGTCCTCGGGCGGGGTCAACTCCACCGCGACCGACTCGTAGTGCCGCTGGATGCCGCGCATCACCAGCCAGATCAGCGGCATGGCGACCACCACGATCCAGGCGCCCTTCATGAACTTCGTCGCCAGCACGATCACCAGCACCGTCGCGGTGAATCCGGCGCCGATCGCGTTGATGGTGCGGGAGCGCAGCATGTGATTGCGCCTGCCCCGGTCGCTCTCGCCGGCCAGCAACCGGTTCCAGTGCCGGATCATGCCGGTCTGACTGCACACGAACGAGACGAACACCCCGACGATGTAAAGCTGGATCAGTCGTGTCGGGGACGCCTTGAACACCACGACCAGTGTGATCGCGAAGCCCGAGAGCAGCAGGATGCCGTTGGAGAAGGCGAGCCGGTCGCCGCGCGTGTGCAGTTGCCGCGGCAGATAGCCGTCGCGGGAGAGGATCGAGGCGAGTACCGGAAAGCCGTTGAAAGCCGTATTCGCGGCCAGCACCAGGATCAGAGCGGTGACGAACTGGAGGACGTAGAACAGCGGTGAGCTTCCGCCGAACACCGACCTGGCGACCTGTGCGATCACCGTGCGCGGCGTCTGGCCCGACGGCACGCCGATCAGGTCGGCGGCGTCCGCGGCGTGCACGTGCCCGGCCAGCGCCAGGGCGGTGACCCCGGCGAACATGCTCACCGCGATCCCGCCGAGCAGCGCCAGCGTCGTCGCGGCGTTCTTGCTCTTGGGCGCCTTGAACGCGGGGACCCCGTTGCTGATCGCCTCCACGCCGGTCAGCGCCGTGCAGCCGGAGGCGAAGGCGCGCAGCAACAGGAAGGCGAGCGCCAGGCCGCTGTAGTTGCCCGCGGCGTGGATCCGGTAGTTCGCGCTCTCGGCCACCAGGTGGTGGCCCGTGGCGATCCGGACCGCGCCCCAGGAGATCATGATCGCGATCGCGCCGATGAAGCAGTAGGTCGGGATCGCGAAAGCGGTGCCCGATTCGCGCACCCCGCGCAGGTTCATCAGCGTGATGACCGCGATGACGGCGACGGAGAGCACGACGACGTGTGAATTGAGCGACGGAATGGCCGAAGCGAGGTTCGCGACGCCCGACGAGACGGATACCGCGACGGTGAGCGTGTAGTCCACCATCAGGGCGCTGGCGACGGTCAGGCCGACGCGAGGACCGAGGTTCGTGGTGGCGACCTCGTAGTCCCCACCGCCGGACGGATACGCGTGCACGTTCTGGCGGTAGGACGCGACCACGACCAGCATCAGCAGGCCCACCGCTCCCGCGATGTACCAGGTGAAGTGGAACAGAGCCAGGCCGCCGGCCGACAGCACCAGCAGGATCTCCTCGGTGGCGTAGGCCACGGAGGACAGGGCGTCGGAGGCGAAGACGGGCAGCGCGATCTTCTTCGGCAGCGTCGCCTCGCCGAGCATTTCGCTGCGGACGGGCTGGCCGACCAGCACCCGCTTGGTCATCCCCATGAGTGAAGGCACGCGGGGCATCGTAAGCCTGCGGTCGGGTCGGCCGCGAGACGGCCCACGGTGCGGTCCGGGTGACGGCTTGATCACTGGATGGGATAGGTCGGCGAGACGGTCACCAGGATCGGGGACTGGGTGCCTTAAGGCTCGACCGTGAAGACAGCCTCCACGGCCAAGTTGACGCTCACGGTGACGGTGATGGGGGACTGGCCGGACTTGATCGGGCCTCCCGCGGTCGGGGACGCGCTCGGGCGGTAGCCGTTCGGATCGGCCGGAGGCGCGATGATCACGAAGCCGTCGACCGTGCCCCCGCTGGCGGTCAGGCTGAACGTGCCCGTCCCGTAGTACGCGACGACGAACGTGGGATCCGCGACGAGGACGCCCGGCGGCGGGGGAGGGCTCGGTGTCGGCGAGGGCGACCGGCTCGGCGAGCGGGACGGCGTGGCCGAGGTCCTGACCGCCACGATCGTCGGGCTCGCCGGTGCGCTCGGGGATGCGGAGGCGCTCGGGCTCGGGCTCGCGCTCGGGGACGGCGGGCTCGCCGGGACCTCGATCGTGCCCGCGGAGCTGAGGTCGACGATCACCTCGGCCGAGGCCGTCGGCGCCGCGATCGCCGCCGCGGTGTTGCTCGGAGACATGTAGCGCAGTGCGGTGTAACCGCCGATGCCGAGCAGCAGGATGAGAAGAATCGCGGCGGCGGCGAGTGTCTTGCGGCGTGCGGCGGCCAGCGGTCTGCGCCGGCGGTCCAGCGGGACCGGGAACCCGGCCCGGTCGAACGGTGCGGCCCGCCTGGCGACCTGTGCGCAGTACTCGGCCAGGTCGGCGCTCGCGGCGCCGGGGACCGGGCCGTTCGCGGCGCCCTGGCCGCGGCCGGGCCCGCCGCCGAAGCGCGTGGTGTCGCCGACCAGCCGCATGACGTTCGCCCGCAGGCCGGGCGGCAGCAGCAGCAGCGGCATCGCGCCGAGCAGCGCCTCCGGGCGCAGTTCGCGCCGCTTGCGTTCGCCGCACACCGAGCACTGCTCGATGTGCCGGTTGATCCGCTTGCGCAGCAGGGCGGTCAGTTCGCCGTCCCAGCCGTCGAGGAGGGCGGCGAGTTGCGCGCAGTCGGATCGGCCGGTGCGGGCGACCAGCAGCGCGCCGAGGGACTTCTCCAACTGCCCGCGCGCGCGGGACAGCAGCGCGTGCGCGTGATTGGCCGGGACACCGAGCGCGGCGGCCAGATCCGCGCCTTCCAGCTCGTGCCGGATGCTGAGCTCGAACACCTCGCGCTCGCCCGGGTTGAGCCCCTGGAACGCCGCCCAGATCAGACCGCGTACATCGGCCTCGCGCAGGCCGGCCTCGACGTCGACCGCGTCGTCGCTCACCTCGGCCGCCTGGTCCAGCTCCACGGTGCCGCGCCGGGTGCGCGCCCGGCGCAGGCACTCGTTGCGGGCCACCGCGTACAGCCACGGCCGCAACCGGTCCGGGTCGCGCAGCGCGTCAAGCTTCTGCGCCGCGACGACGAAGGTGTCCTGCAGGGCGTCGGCCGCGTCCTCGGGGTCGCGCAGCATCGAACGGCAGTACGCGTACAGCGCCGAGGCGTATCGATCGTAGGCGGCAGCGAGTCCCGCCGGGTCGCCCGCCACGATCGCGGCGACGAGGTCCCGATCCAGCATGCGCCCACCGTAGAGGGTGAATGGTCGGCGCGGAACAAAACGCGGAACCCGGTTCGGCACCGGAAAGCCTGTTCGCGCGGCGACACTAGATCCAGCCATTGCGCACCGCGTACGCGACGGCCTGGGTCCGGTTGCGCAGGTTCAACCGGATGGTGAGCGCCTGTAGCACGGCCTTGATCGTGCGCTCCGAGTACGAGAGCTTCATCGCCACCTCGCGCGTGGAAAGCCCGTCGGCGATCAGCTTGAGCACGTCCCGCTCCCGCTCGGTCAGCCCGGCGAAGGACAGGCCGCGCGGCTCAAGGGTCGTGCGACTCAGCAGGCTGACCTGGTCGAGCAGATGCCGCACCAGCTCCGGCGGCATGTCGCCGTGGCCCTGCGCGGCCGCGCGCACCACCCGCACCAGCCGCTCCGGTGTGGCCTCGGCCCGGCGCAGCACGCCGCACACGCCGGACCCGGCGATCGCGGCGGTCGCGCGCGGGTCGAGCTGCCCGATCACGAGCACGACCGGATCCCCGTCCGCGCGGTGCAGCGCGGTCAGCCAGCGGGTCGCCGCTTCGTCCAGGGCGTCCACGATGGCGACGATGACGGACGCCGCCTCGCCGCTCTCCGCGATGCGCAGCTCGGGCCGCTGGCGCAGCTGCACCAGGATCCCGGCCTCGGAGATCGGGTCCAGCGAATGCACGCGCACTGCGATGCGGTACTGCCGGGTCACGAGCGGTCGAGCGGGCGCACCGGGATGCGCGGGGCGCGGGGCGTGCACGGTGTGCGGCGCGGTCGTGGTGACGGTCATGGCGAGCCTCCTGGGTATCGAGCGGTTGCCCTATACCGGTGAGAGGACGGAGCCCCGCCGTTCCCAACACTTTTCCCGAAGAATTTTCCGCGGCTCCCCGACCTGCGGAAACAGCGGGTGGGGCCGTCCCCACCGCGGCCCCACCCGGTTCGTGGCGCGGCCCGCGGCCGCGCTCCCCGTCCTCAGTCCGGCAGGCAGCCCTCCGCCGCGGCCAGCTGGTCGTATGCGGCGACGATCGCCAGCGCCCGCTTGGGCACGGTGGCCTCCTGGTCGTACGAGGCCCGCAGCAGGTCCCGGGCCAGCGCCGTGTGCCACTCCCACGCGTGCGCCCGGTACTCGGACTCCCCGGACAGCCCGGGGCAGAACGCCCGCAGGTTGCCCGTCAGCCAGTCGAGCGCGGCCAGCCCCGCCGCGCCGTCCGGCTCCGCCTTCCCGCGCCGGCCGTCAGTCGCCGGCGCGACGGGAGGGAACGCGGCCGGATCCGCCGCCGAGGGCGCGCGGAGCAACGGCTGCATCCTGCCCAGCCGGGCCGCCAGCGCGCGCCAGCGCTCGAACCCGGTGAAGAACATCGACTCGGCGCCCGGATCGACGCTGTGCATCAGCAGGTCCACCGCCAGCAGCGCCGGATCGGTCGCCCAGTGCGCGAGGTGGAACCGGCTCGCGTCGATCACCGTGGGCTCCGGGTGGCGTCCCTCGTATACGAGCACGTTCTTGCCGTGCAGTTGACCGTGCGAGTACGTGGCACACGTGCGCCGCGCCTCCAGGCGCTGTGCGTCCATGGCGCCGATCCGGCCCTCGGCGACGAACGCGGCGACTCGGTCGGTCAGCTCCTCGACCGTCGGCTCGGGCAGCCGGCAGCCGTCCGGATGAGCGAGGACCGGAGCGAACTGCTTCACCGTGTGCAGTACCCGGCGCTGCCGGTAGTAGGGCGTGCGCAGGAGATCGGCCGGCGAGTCGATCTCCTGCGCGGTGTCCGCGTACAGGCCGCCGAGGCCGTCGGTGAACAAGGCGGCGAACACGTCTTCCACGGCTGCGTCCGCCGCACCGCGCGCCAGCCACTCCCGCAGCGTCAAGGCGGCGCCCTGCAACTGCGAGGCCAGCGCGTACCAGCCGTTGACCGGACCGACCGGATACGGCGGGGACTGCCGGGCGAGCAACGCCGGGCGCACCATCTCAAGAACCTGAGTGCCGCGGTGCGCCTCCCGCTCCAGTGCCTCCTTGTCGAGGCTGACCTTGAGTACGTGGTGTGTGCGCACGCCGCTGTTGTCCAGCGCCGCCGTCACGGCGCACACCGCCGCGCCCGAGCAGCCGCTGGCGATGTAGCCCAGGCTCATGTTGCGTGTGGTGCGACCGGCAGCCTGGAGGATGCGGGCGTAAAGGCGGCACAGGGTAGGTTCGCCGATCGCGTGTACGAACGCCTGGATGTGCGGGTCGTACTCGTCGTAGGTAACCGCGATCGGGGCTACCGCACCGGTGTCCAGCAGGTGGTTGTGGATGTCCGCGGCGATCGCGGCCGGGCTGTTCTCCCGTGCCTCGACGCTGAACTCGTACCGTCGCAGCGCCCGGTGCGCCCCGCAGCGGCGCGCTTCCTCCAGCAGGTCGGGACTTTGCGCCTCACCGCTGCCGATCACGACGATATACGCGCCGGGGAACCGGTCGCGGGCGTCGCGGATGAGCCTGAGGTCGACCGCGGGTTCGGCCTGCCCGCCCGGCCCGCCCGGCCCGTCCGGCGCGGCGGCCGGCAAGTCCACGACGATCAGGTCGTAGACGGCGCCCGGCACCGAGAACAGTTCGCGCGCCTGCCTCGGGTCCTTCGCGGTGGTCCACGCCAACTGCCAGCCGAGCCGGGCGAAGGGGTGGCGCAGCCGCTCCGGCAGCGCGGTGAGGTTTTCCTCGTCCTCGTCGATGAGCAGAGCTTGCACGCTGTCCACGGTCACGCCCCCCACCAGGGCCGCAGCACGATGACCGTCTCGTACGTCCAGCCCTCGGCAGCCGGAGCCGACCCGGCCAGCGGCCGCCCGGTCAGCCAGCCGCCGAACGGCCGCAGCGCGCGCGCCGGCGCCGCCAGTCCGCGGCCCGGCTCGGCTCCCGGCAGCGGCCCGGAGTCGCGCACCACGACCTGCACCGCGTCGGGGCCCGGACGGCGCAGACCGACCTCGTAGAGCGGTTCGTCCTCATCAGTGCCCGTTCGCGCGTACGCGTACGCGCCAGCATCCTTATCCCCGCCCGTGCCAGCATCCTTATCCCCGCCCGAGGGGAGCCCGCCGCGGGCCCCCAGTACCAGCCCGACCGCCTCGACGAGCAGGCCGCGCGGGCAGAACACGAGCACGTCCAGGTCGCCGGCGAGCTTCGTCGCGGCGCCGAGCCCGCGCTCGTCCACCGCGGCGCGCACCGCCTCACCCGCCGAGGCCGGGACCGAGCGCACCAGGTCCACCAACTGCGCCGGCGCCTTCGCCTCCGGCCGGTACTCCGCGAACAGCGCGTTGTACCACCAGCCGATCCGCTCCAGCAGGTCGCGCCTGGCGGCCCGCCACCGGCTGTCGTCCGGGCGGCGTGGTTCTCGTGTAAGGGCACTGAGCCGCTCGCTCAGCCCGGGCAGGCCGGCCGCGCTCGCCCCGGACAACTCGACGAACCGCTCCTGGTCCTGCCGTCCGAACAGCGCAGCCGCGTGGTCCCCGGCCAGGATCTCGCGCAGCCACGGCAGGAACGCCAGCACCCGCTCCTCCACCAGCCGCGCGCACTCACGCAGATCCGTCTCGGCGGCCGCGACGCGTTCCCGGCTCGGTTCGGCCACCTGAAGGTCCTCGACGAAGTCGCGTACGCGCAGCAGCCGCGACTCGAAGCCGCGGCGCGCCACCGGCTCGCACCATTCCCGCGCCAGCCGCGCCCACGCCTCGCGCGGGTCGTCCAGCCGCGGCCGCGGCCTGAGTTCGGTCAGCAGGATCAGCTGCTGCACGACATGGAGGTAATCCTCAGCCGGCTGCTGGTCCCCGTCCGCGCGCAGCCCCTCCAGGTGCTCGCGGCAGCGCAGCAGCCCGCCACGCAACTCGGCCGGTTCGACAGGGGCGTCGCGACTCGGCCGGCGCGCCAGCCGGTACACCTCCAGGCACAGCTGATCGATCACGACCGGTTCGTCCGCGCCCAGCTCGATCAACTCCGGCAACGCCGCGGCGAAGCGTTCCGGAGCGCAGCCGGCCAGAACCATCACCGCTTGGGCGCGCAGCCACGGGGATTCCGGGGCGGGGTTGCTGAGCTCGTCCACACAGCAGCGGGCGACTTGTTCCCGGGCCGCGGCATAACGCAGCGGCGGCAGCTTCAGCCAACCGTGCTCCGCGGCGAGCAGCCTGGTCAGCCCCCGCCGTCCCCAGACCGAATCGGGGGAGTACTGGTTCAGCGCGCAGATCCGGTCGAGTACTTCCCGGCGCGCGGCGGTGTCGTGCAGCGCGTGGCGCAGAAGCCCGCGCCAGCGCAGGTAATCGATCGCGTCGTCGCCCAGGAGCGGGACGCCGAACAGATCGGCGGGCGCACTCTCGAACAGATCCTCGCGGCGGCGCGGGCGCAGCAGTTCGCGCAGCCGGTCGGCGTGGCGACGCAGCCGCAACGGTGCTTCGCCCAGGTCCGCGTAGTTCTCCGCGGTCGCGCACATGCTGCATTCGTGCGCGCTGAGACCGCCGATGCTTGTCGCGCTGACGTACCGCACCGTCACCGCCACGTCCGAGCCGCGCATAGCGCGCGCGCCGCCGGGCTCGGGTGACACCGCGCTGATCGAACCGAGCAGTCCGCTCTCGTGCTCGGGAAGCAGATCGAGCAGCACGACCGCGACGATCCGCTCGGCGCCGGCCTCGACGCCGTGCCGGATCAGCGCCTGCAGCGTGCCGCCGGTCCGGGCCGCGTAGTCCAGGATAAGCAGCGTGCGAGGGCGCGGCGGCTGGTCATGCCCGACGGCTGAGCTCGCCCACGCCGCGCCGTGATTCGGGTGCGCGATGCCGACCGGCGGGTTGACCCGGTGGCCGGAGGTGTTCAGCCGGGTCCACGCGGCGTGGGCGAGCAGCCCGGCGTTCGAACGCGACTCGCCGGGATACCAGATCTGGATCGCGTCCTCGGGCCGCGACGGGTCGGCGCGATGGCGCACCTGCGAAAGACCGCGCTGGACCGCGTCGACGACGATGTCCGTGATCCGGGTGCGCGCGTCGTCGCGGCGGAACACGCGGTCCAGGTCGATCGCGGCGCTGGCGTGCAACCGCCGCGCGTATTCGATGTGGCCGATCCGCAGCGCCCCGGCCGGCGACTCGGGCAGCGGGGCACACCAGTACAGCAGCTCCTCCTCGCTCATCGGCAGCCGCTCGGGGGTGCGCGCGGGCGCCGGGCGCAGCGATGCCGGATCGATGTCCACGATCGCGGGCGGCGCGCTCGCACCGCGCACCAGCGCCTGGATGCGCTGCGCTCGCCCGAGCCGCTCCAGCTGCTCGGCCTGCCCCACTTCCAGGTCGATCTCGGCCAGCGCGACGACCGGGACCTCCCGGTTGAGGATGTTGATGCGGCCCCGCTTGACCCGGGCATCCACCGCACACGCGATGACGACGGGTTCCGCGTGCTCGACGATGTCCGCGATCACGCGGCGCACCGTGTTCTCGGTCAGGATCACGTCCGTGCACAGCACGACCCGCGCGTCTTCCGGCACGTCTCCGGCCGTCGGCCAGCCGTGGCGGTCCAGCTCCGATCCGGCCGGGTAGGTCCGGTCCCCGAGTGCCAGGCACTCGCTCAGCCGCGCGGCCAGCCGCGGCGGGCAGGTGTGGGTCTGCGCGACCACGACCGGGGTGCGGCTCGGCGGCAGCGCCGCCAGCTCGGACTGGACCGCGCGCGCCAGGGCGAACGCGGCGACGTCGAGGCCGATCGTGCCGTCGAGAAGCCGGCCGACCTCGAGCCAGCGGTTCGTCACCGCGAGCGTCGGCGTGCGGAACACGCCGCGGCGCACGCCGTTTCCGCCGCGGGCGGCCTGCGCGCTCAGTTCCCGCTGTGCCGCGTCGGTCAACGTGCTGAGCACGTGCAACGGCGAGAGCAGCAGGATCAGGCTCTCGCCTTCGACGGTGACCAGGTGTTTGTGGCCGCGCAGGAAACCGTCGAACGCGTCCGCGGCGCCGTCCGCGGCGAGCCAGCGCTCGCGGCCCTGCGCCAGCGGCGCCACCCCGCCGGCCCGGGTCAGCAACTCCAACACGGCGCGCACCGGAGCGGACCCGCCGTGCCACAGCGGCCGGCCCTGCGCGCCGAGCACGAGCATGACGCCCGCCTGAGCCTCCTGCTGTGTCTGTGTCTGTGTCTGTGTCTGTGTCTGTGTCTGTGCCTGTGTCTGTGTCTGTGTCTGGGCCTGGGCCTGTGGGCCGGCGACGCACGATTCCAGCACCTGCCAGGTCAGGTCGGGGAAGACCGCGGCGAGCGCCACCCGATCGGTGCTCGACGCGAGCAGGTCCAGGGCCTGGCGTACCGCCTGCCTGAGCGTGCCGGTGTGCCGCGGTTCGAACGCCGCCTCTTCGCCGGTCGAGATCGTCACGACCACGCCGCTGGTCCGGGTCCCGGAGATGCCGAGGCTGCCGCGGGCGCGCGAGACCGCCGCCGCGAACCCGGCCCGGTCCGCCTCGCCGAGGCCGTGGCGCTGGTCGAGCGCGCAGCCGAACCAGCCGAGCCGGTGTGGCCGGTGCAGCGCGGGATGCCCGCTCCAGTGGCCGCTGGGCGTGGCGAAGCGGGGGCCGATCGGCACGGTCGCCTCGAACAGCGTCTCGGGGCCGCCGCCGCCCCCGGCGACCAGGTGCAGCACCCGGCTCGCGCCCTGCTCCAGTTCTGGGTCCGCGGCCTGAGGTGAGTTGAACGCCGTGTCGAGCGGGTTGCCCGGCCAGGGCGGATAGCCACGGTCCAGCAGTTGACCGCCGACCAGGACCCGCGGCGCGCCGCCGTCGCGGGACGCGGCCAGGCGCGCGGCGTTGTCGATCAGCTCGGCCAGGACCGTCTCACCGATCGCGCGTGCGTCGGCGGCCGCGAGGCCGAGGTCACCGAGTCCCTGCTCAAGGGCGATGTACCGCGCGGCGCCGCGTAGGCCCGCGCCCTCCAACGGCTGAATCCACTGTAACGGCAGCAGCCTGCGCCGGTAGCCCACCGGCTCGACGGCCTGCTCAGCGTGGCTGCCCGCCAGATCCCCGGACGGTGGCTCATCAAGTTCCTCCCCTTGTCCCGCCGCGCCGGCGCCGCGGACCCGCACCGCCTCCACCGGCCAGTGCGGAGCCTCGCGGAAGCCGGCCTGCCGCATGAACGCGCGCGCCTGGCCGCGCCTGCCGGCCCGGTGCCGCGTGCGCCGCGCGCGTGACCAGGAGTCGGGATCCGCGCCGCCCGACCGCGCGTCCCGTCCCGTCAGGTCCCGCCCGACCGGTGCCGCCTGCTCCACCTCGTGCGCGGGCAACGTCACCGTCGCGCCCACCCCGGCCGCGACGGCCGCGTCGAGCAGCAACAGAGCCCTGGCGAGCACGCCGAACTCGACGTACTCGACCCTGCCGAAATCGAGGTGCGGACCGCCGCGCGCCGATCCCCCGAGCCCGCCGCCCTCACCGGTCGCCACCCCGTGCGGGGTGTCGATCTCGGCCTCCCAGGCGGCTGTGCTCAACACCGGGGGAAATCGGAACTCGGTCATCCACCACTCGTCGCGCTCGATGAAGATCTGCGCCCGGTGTCAGTCGGGCGCCGTGCGGTGCCTCACGCGCGTCCTACAGTGACATAGGTCACCCCCGGTCGGGCCGCCGCGTCGGACACGGTCGGACAGCGCCGGACGCGGCGCAGCGCACTCGGAGGGAAATCGTGCTTTCGTGTCACTCGAATGGCGCAGTCCGGTCAAAGGCCGCTTGCGGACCGCGATTTCCGTTGACTGCGGTTAGTCTGACGAAGCGTTACCCCGCTCTTCGAAGCCCCCCGGCACCTGTGGGCATCGAAGAGCCGCGTTAACTCAGTAGACGGACAGGGCGGCAAATGGATCGGCAGGGCGGCGGCGCCTCCTTTCCCGAGGATCTGGGCCTCCGGTACCTGGAGACCCTGGAAGACCTCGGCGACTCGCTGCGCCGCCTGCGCCGCAGATATGCGCGGCGACGCAGCGACGCGCTGCTTTCCTATCGTTATCTGGCTGAGAAGACCGGATACGCGCACGGTGTGATCGGCGGGTATTTCTCCGGCAAGGTGCTGCCGCCGCCGGACAAACTCGACGTGCTCGTCTTGCTGCTCGGCGCGGACGCAGCGGAGCGTCTGGCGTTCGCGGCCGCGCGCGATGCCGTCGAGGAGCGGCGCCGGCGCCCGGGCGAGAACCCGTCCCCGTCGCCGGCCCAGTCGCAGAACGCCGCCGGCCGCGGACCCTCGCCCGCGGCCGCGGCCAGTAGTTACCTCTACGACCTGCTGACGCGGCCGGGTCGTTACCGCGCGCACTGGCGGCGGGTGCTCGCGCCGGGGCAGGGGGCTCTCGGCGCGATATCCCAGGTGATCGCCGAATCGCTGGCACGCGGCGGCGCTCCGCAGGAGGAGCGCGACCCGGTGAAGCTGCGCGCCCGGGTGTCCCGGGCGCTGGCCGGCAACAGCCCCGACACGGTACTGAGCAGCGCCACGCTCAACTGGTTCATCGAAGCATTCGACATCGCGCCGGACGACGCCGACCGGTTGCGTTACCTGCACGCCGGCTCATCGAGCATCCGGTACGTGCGTGGCGACGCGCAGGAGACCGATCTGCCGATCTTCGATGCGCCCCAGGCCCGGCACCGGACCGTGGACCTGCGTGAATACCACTTCCTGGGTCCGGACGGGTTACCGGCGCAGCACCGCACGGATCAGATCATCGAGGCGACTGAGGACGGCCTCGACCGCTACACGTACCTGGTCGACACGAACATGCTCACGCTCGACGTCCAGACCGGCGGAGTCCCCGGCCTCCCCTACCAGTTGCGCGCCCGGGACGGCGCCGTCTACCACTCGATCGACATCCTGTTGGAGCGTCCGCTTCCGCGCGGCACGACGGCCGTGCTGAACTACACCGCGACGTTCCGCTACGAGGAGCAGCCGCCGACGGAAATGCGCCGCGCGTTCCGGCGGAAGGTCGACAAGTTCCTGCTCTGGATCCAATTCCACCCGGACATGCTTCCCGCCAGACTCTGGTGGGCGGAGTGGAACGGAATCGCGAACAGTTCGATCACGCACCGGGAAGCGGTGTCGCTCAATTCCTCGAACGAGGCGCACCGCTTCCTGGAAGGCGGCGTCGAGCACGCGGTCGTCGGCTTCTACTGGGAGTGGTGAGCGGTTCAGCGGTGAGCGGTTCAGCGGTGAGCCGTTCACGCCGCATCGCGTTGTCGGTGGTCTGCCGCACACTGGCAGCATGTGCAGAAGCATCAAAACTCTCCGGGCGCCGATGACGCCCGACGCGGGCGACGAGGATTACCGGGCCGCCGCGCTGCAGTACGTGCGCAAGGTTTCAGGTTTCCGGTCCCCGGCAGCGCACAACCGGGAAGCCTTCGACGAGGCGGTCGAAGCGATAGCGGCCGCCACGGCGCGGCTGCTGGACTCGCTGGAGATCAAGGGGGCGGCCGGCCGGGCCGGCTGACCGCGGCTGACTGCTGAGAACCCTTTGACAGCGCGGGCCCGAGCCGGTAGGAACGAGCGGCCACACCCGATTCAAGGTTCTTCGATTGTGGGGGAGAACGTGCCTACTTGCCCGCATTGCGGTCAGGCCGTGCCGGAGGGGGCGACGGTCTGCGGCCGCTGCGGCTCCCTGATCGCGCCGCCGCAGAGCCCGGTCGCGGCTGCGCTGCCGGTCCAGCCCGCGCACCAGGCACCCTCCGCCGCGTACGGAGCGCCGCCCGAAACCGCTGCCGGGCCGCTTCTGCGCGGGCCCGGGCTCATCGGCCGCGCGGACCTGCTCGCCGCGGTCAGGGACGCGCTCGTGCCGCTGGTCGGCGTGCTGGTGCTGGTGTTCGCGCTGGTCGTCGGCCTGGCCTTTTTGCTCAGCTCCAGTAGTCACGGCGGTTTCCACGACTGGTTCACCAGTTCGGTGATCCTGCTCGCCGGTGCGCTCGGTGCCCCGGCCGCGATGACCGTCGGCGGCGGCGACTCGCCCGGCTCGGCCACGGACCCCTTCGGCTCGAACTCCCTGGGCTCGAACTCCGGCGCGATGACGTCGGCCGTGAGCGTGGACCTGAGCATCAGGCTGACGGTCTGGGCCGTGACGTTCCTGCTGTTCTTCCTGTGGATGCGCGCCGGGCGGCGGCGCGAGGCGGCCGAGCCCAGCGCGTACCCGGCGCAGTTGGCGGCGCGTTCGGCGTTGCCCGCGCTCGCCACAAGCCTGGGTCTGCTCGTGCTGGCCCTGGTCAGCAGCGGCTCGGGCGTGTTCGGCATGCGCGACGCGCTGCTCGGCGGCGCCAGCGCCGGCTTGGGCGGTACGCCCGGGGGCGCCGACCCCTTCGGCAACGGCGGCACGGATCCCTTCGGCGGCGGCTCCGGCACCGGCGGATCGGGCGCCGCGTACGACATCGGTGCGGTCGCGGACGGCGGCGGCGGGCCGCATTCCTCGCTCGGCGTCTCGCCCGGCTGGGTGTTCTTCGGACCGCTGCTGATCGTGTTCGCGGCGTTCCTGGTCGGCCGGCTCACCGCCGTGGCGCGCCGCCCCGCGGGCGACCCCGGTGGCGAATGGGTGCGCAGGCTGGCCGCTCCGTGGCGCGCCGCCGCGCGGGTCGCGTGGATCCAGTTGCGCGCGGTGGGGGTTCTCGCCGGGCTGGCGGTTCTCGTGTACGCCGAGTACCAGGCGCTCACCGCGGATGGCAGCAGCGCGCGGCAGAAGACGGCGCTCGCGGTGACGGCCGTGCTCCTGCTGCCGAATCTGATGGTCGGCGGGGCGCTGACCGGCTTCTGCGTCACGCTGTTCGCCGGCGTGACGCTCGGCGCCATCGGTTCTAAGGGAACGAAGATCGGCCTGTTCGGCAACAGCCAGCCGTGGATGATCTACGTGCTGATAGCCGCGGCGGTCGCGGGCACGTTGCTGCCGTGGTTCCTCGTGCGCACGCGGCGGCGCGTGGTGCAGTCGGCGGCGTTCGCGCCGGCGCAGGTCTGGCGCGCGGCCGTGTTCGGCGCGGTCGCGGGCCTGGTGGCCACGCTGCTCGGACAGGCGTCGCTCTCCGGTTTGTACGGCATCGGCGGGATGGACATCTCGGCCAAGGTAGGGCTCACGTACAGCATGATCGGTGCGGTGGTGGCGGGCGCCGTATGGTGCGCGGCGGGTTTTCTGGCGGTGGCGATTCTGGTCACTCCACGAGCCCCGGGCGTCGCGCCCGCAGCGTCGGCCGGTCCGGCGCCCCAGGCGTGGCCGGGCGCGTCGCAGGCGCAGGTTCCGGCGCAACCGGTGCCCTACGAACCGATGCCGTCCGCGCCGGCACCGTCCGCGCCGGCACCGTCCGCGCCGGCACCGTCCGTGCCGGCACCGTCCGTGCCCGAGCAGCCGTCCGCGCCTGCACCGTTCGTGTCTGACCAACCGTCCGCACCCGAGGCTCCCGCTGATGGAGCGGCGCCGGATCCGGCCTAGGCCACTCTGTCGTACGCGGGGCCGCTCGTGCGTGCCCGGCTCCGCGACGGCGCCGGAAGGTGAAATGGCATCGGCGCGTGCCCGGCGCGCGGCCACGCCGCGTCTTTCCGGCCGGCCCTAACGAGCGCTCGAACCGGGGTTCGGCTGCACCCAGTCGAAGGTCCGCTCCACGGCGCGCCGCCAGTTCGCGTACTCGCTCTCGCGGCGCGCCGGGTCCATCGCGGGCAGCCACTGCGCGGCCCGATGCCAGTTGCGGCGCAGGCCCTCAAGATCAGGCCAGTATCCGACGGCCAGTCCCGCCGCGTAGGCCGCACCGAGCGAGACCGTCTCGGCGATCATCGGCCGCACGACCGCGGCGGCCAGCACGTCCGCGACGAACTGCATCAGCAGGTTGTCCGCGGTCATCCCGCCGTCCACCTTCAGCGTGTTCAGTTCGAGCCCTGAATCCGCGTTCATCGCGTCCACCACCTCGCGGGTCTGCCAGCCGGTGGCCTCCAGCACCGCGCGGGCCAGGTGCCCCTTGGTGATATACGAGGTCAGACCGACGATGACGCCGCGCGCGCCGCTGCGCCAGTGCGGGGCGTAGAGCCCCGAGAAGGCCGGGACGATGTAGCAGCCGCCGTTGTCCTCGACCGTGCGCGCCAGGGTCTCGATCTCCGGTGCGCTGGAGATCAGGCCCAGGTTGTCGCGGAACCACTGCACCAGGGCGCCGGTCACCGCGATCGAGCCCTCCAGCGCGTACGCGGCCGGCTGCGATCCGATCCGGTAGCCGACCGTGGTCAGCAGGCCGTGGCTGGAGCGCACCGGGCTCTCACCGGTGTTCAGCAGCAGGAAACCGCCGGTGCCGTAGGTGCACTTGGCCTCGCCGCGGGAGAAACAGCACTGGCCGAACAGCGCCGCCTGCTGGTCGCCGAGCGCCGCCGCGATCCGCACCCCGGGAACCGCGCGGCTGGCCGTGCCGTAGACCTCCGCGCAGGAGCGGATCTCCGGCAGCATCGCGGCCGGCACGCCGAAGAAGTCCAGCAGTTCCCGGTCCCACCGCAGGGTACGAAGATCCATCAGCAGCGTGCGGCTCGCGTTGGTCACGTCGGTCACGTGCACGCCGCCGTCCGGGCCACCGGTCAGGTTCCACACCACCCAGCTCTCCATCGTGCCGAACAGCACGTCTCCGCGCTCGGCCCGCTCGAAGAGACCGGGGACGCGGTCCAGCAGCCAGCGGATGCGCGGCGCGGAGAAGTAGGTCGCCAGCGGCAGCCCGGTGCGCTCCGGCACGAGCGCCGCGTCCGGGCGTTCGGCGAACCGCGCGACCAGTTCGTCGGTGCGGGTGTCCTGCCACACCACGGCCCGGCCGATCGGCATCCCGGTGCGCCGGTCCCACAGCACCGAGGTCTCCCGCTGGTTGGCGATGCCGATCGCCGCGACCTGGTCCGCGCCGGCGCCGACCCGGTGCAGCGACTCGCGCGCGACGTGCTCCACGTTGCGCCAGATCTCCATCGCGTCGTGCTCGACCCAGCCCGGCTTCGGGTAGTGCTGGCGGTGCTCGCGCTGCGCCACCGAGACCAGCCGGCCGCCCTGATCGAAGAGGATCGCGCGGGTCGAGCCGGTGCCCTGGTCGATCGACATCACGTACTGCGCGGCCACCGGTCAGCCTTCCCGCATCCGCAGTGCGGGCCGGTCCGCTACCACCGACCCGCGCCCAGGTCCCGGGAGATGGCGCGCGCCGCGTTCTGTACGAAGGCCACCAGCCCCGGGTCCGCGCGCCGCGCCACCGGGCAGACCCGCTCGACCGCGCCGGCGATGCTGATCGCGCCGACGACCAGACCGCCGTAGCCGCGGATCGGCGCGGCGATCGAGGCCAGTCCGGTGGCGAACTCCTCCACCTCCGCGGCCCAGCCCAGCTCGCGCACCCGCGCGACGGACCGGCTCAGCGCCTCGGCGGTGACCAGGGTGCGCCTGGTGAACCACGCCAAGTCGTCGTCCTTGAGCTGTGACGCGACGTCCGCGTCGTAGGCCAGCAGCACCTTGCCGAGCGCGGTGGCGTGCAGCGGCAGCAGCGAACCGACGTCCAAGGTCTGCAGTGAGTCGTCGGGCCGGAAGACGTGGTGCACCACCAGCACCTTGCCGTCCAGCGGCGTGCCGATGCGCACCGCCTCGCCGCTGCGCGCCGCCAGGGCGTCCGCCCAGTTGATGGCACGCGAGCGCAGGTCGTTGACGTCCAGGTAGCTGGTGCCCAGGTGCAACAGCGTCGCGCCGAGCTGGTACTTTCCGCTGGCCCTGTCCTGCTCGACGAAGCCCACCCCCTGTAGGGTGCGCAGGATGCCGTGGGCGGTGCCCTTCGCCAGGCCGAGCGACGTGGCGATCTCGCCGACGCCGAGCCGGCCCGAGCCGCGGGCGAGCAACCGGAGAATCGCGGCGGCGCGCTCGATCGACTGCACGGGACCCGGCATGGCAGAGATGGTAGCCGTTCGTACATTGTTCGACTATGTCGAATGGCGAGGTGGTGAGACAGCGCGGACCCGGCGGGCATCCGGGCCCGGCAGCCCCCGCGCGCGTCACCGCCATGCTGCGAAACGGTACTCGACCCCGGCTCGACTCACCAGGGTTCGGCATTGTCGAACGACGTACGTTGACTGCCGATCGGCCCGCTGCTTAGTTTGACGAACATCGGCCTGACGCGGCGGTGACCTACGGCATGGCCGGCGGCCCCCGCCCCGGGCGGCCGTCCGGTTCTGCGCTCCCGCCCCGGAGCACCGTGCCACCTCGAATGCGCTTCCCAAGGAGGAGACAGGTGCGAAGAGAGCGGGCCGAGCGGCTCATGGGCGAACTGGCCGCCGAGTTCGCCGGCACGCTGATCCTCATGGTCATCGGCCTCGGCGTCGTCGCGCAGGTCGTCGCCGGCGGGATCGGCGGCCACGACAGCATCGCCTGGACCTGGGGCCTGGCCGTCACCCTGGGCGTGTACGTCGCCGGGCGCATCAGCGGCGCCCACCTGAACCCCTCGGTCACCCTCGCCCTGGCCGCCTTCGGCGACTTCCCCTGGCGCAAGGTGCTGCCCTACTCGCTCGCCCAGACGCTCGGCGCGTTCGCCGCGGCGCTGCTGGTGCGCTGGAACTACACCGAGGTTCTCTCCAGATTCGACCCGGGCCACACGATCAAGAGCCAGGGGGTGTTCTCCACGCTGCCGGGCAACGGCTCGCTGCCCGTGCACCTGTGGGGCGGCTTCCGCGACCAGGTGATCGGCACCGCGATCCTGCTGTTCCTGGTGCTCGCGGTGACCGACCTGCGCAACATCTCCCCGGCGGCGAACGTCGCGCCGGTCGTGATCGGCCTGATCGTGGTCGCCATCGGCATGGCCTGGGGCACGGACGCCGGCTACGCGATCAACCCCGCCCGCGACCTCGGCCCGCGGCTGGCCTCGTTCCTCACCGGTTACCGCACCGCCTTCCGGGACCAGTACGGCGAACTGTATTTCTGGGTGCCAATCGTCGCCCCGCCGATCGGCGGCCTGATCGGCGCCTGGCTCTACAAGGTCCTCATCGGGCGCTATCTGCCCGGCCCGACCGAGCCGGACGCCGTCATCGAGCAGGACCCCCTCCCGGAGCGCGAGAAGGTCTGAGGCAGAAGGTCCCGGCGCGCGAAGCCCATGAGGGCGCCCGGTGGTGGAAGCCACCAGGTCGCGGCAACGCAACGAAGCGTGAGAACGATGAGAGAGGCGGCACCCATGGCTGACTACGTCGGCGCGGTGGACCAGGGCACGACGAGCACCCGCTTCATGGTCTTCGACCACGGCGGCAACGAGATCGCCCGGCATCAGCTCGAGCACTCCCAGATCCTGCCGCAGGCCGGCTGGGTCGAGCACAACCCCACCGAGATCTGGGAGCGCACCCGCGCGGTCATCGAGACCACGATGAACACCGCGCGCCTCTCCAGCGGCGACCTGGCCGCGCTCGGCATCACCAACCAGCGCGAGACCGCGGTGGTGTGGAACCGGCGCACCGGCCGGCCGTACCACAACGCGATCGTCTGGCAGGACACCCGCACCGACCGGATCGCGGCGGCCCTGGACAAGGACGAACGCGGCCGGATCATCCGGCGCAAGGCGGGCCTGCCCCCGGCCACCTACTTCTCCGCCGGCAAGATCCAGTGGCTGCTGGAGAACGTCGACGGGCTGCGCGCGGCGGCCGAGTCCGGCGAGGCGGTGTTCGGCAACACCGACACCTGGCTGCTGTGGAACCTGACCGGCGGCGTCGACGGCGGCGTGCACGTGACCGACGTGACCAACGCCAGCCGCACGATGCTGATGAACCTCGAGACCCTCGACTGGGACGAGGAACTGCTCAGCTTCTTCGGCGTCCCGCGCGCGATGCTGCCGCGGATCCGGCCCTCGTCCGACCCGGCCGGCTACGGGGTCACCCGCGCGCAGGGCCCGCTGGGCGGCGAGGTGCCGCTGACCGGCGCCCTGGGCGACCAGCAGGCCGCGACCGTCGGCCAGGTCTGCTTCACCCCCGGATCGGCCAAGAACACCTACGGCACCGGCAACTTCCTGCTGCTGAACACCGGCACCGAGCCGGTGCGCTCGAACCACGGACTGCTGACCACGGTGGCGTACCAGTTCGGCGCGGAGAAGCCGGTGTACGCCCTCGAAGGATCGATCGCGGTGACCGGCTCGGCCGTGCAGTGGCTGCGCGACCAGCTCGGCATCATCTCCGGGGCGGCCCAGAGCGAGGCGCTGGCGCGGCAGGTCGAGGACAACGGCGGGGTGTACTTCGTGCCGGCCTTCTCAGGGCTCTTCGCCCCGTACTGGCGGTCGGACGCGCGCGGCGCCATCGTCGGCCTCTCCCGGTACAACACCAACGCGCACCTGGCGCGGGCGACTCTGGAGTCGATCTGCTATCAGACCCGCGACGTGGTCGAGGCGATGGAGCAGGACTCCGGGGTGCGCCTGGACGTGCTGCGCGTGGACGGCGGGGTCACCGCGAACGAACTGGCCATGCAGATCCAGGCGGACGTGCTCGGCGTGCCGGTGTCCAAGCCGGTGGTGGCCGAGACCACCGCGCTGGGCGCCGCCTACGCGGCGGGCCTGGCGGTCGGGTTCTGGAAGAACACCGACGAGCTGGTCAGCAACTGGAACGAGGACAGGCGCTGGACGCCGCGCTGGAGCGACGAGCAACGCGCCAAGGGATACCGCAACTGGAAGAAGGCCGTGCAGCGCACCCTCGACTGGATCGAGTTCGAGGACTGACGGACCAGGACGCGGCCGGCCGCGCCGTCGCGTGCGGCGGCGGCGTTTCCCGCGGTGCGGCCGCAAACCGAGAAGTCGACGAAGCGAAAGGACCACGGTGCAATCCACTCCGCTGGGCGCGCAGTACCGGCTGACCGCCCTGCAACAACTGGCCGAGGAAGAGTTCGACGTCCTGGTGGTCGGCGGCGGCATCGTCGGCGCCGGAGCCGCGCTGGACGCGATCTCCCGCGGGCTGTCCGTGGCCCTGGTCGAGGCCCGCGACTGGGCCGCGGGCACCTCCAGCCGCTCCAGCAAGCTGATTCACGGCGGGCTGCGCTACCTGGAGCAGCGGGACTTCGCACTGGTGCGCGAGGCGCTGAAGGAACGCAGCATCCTGCTGGACTGGATCGCCCCGCACCTCGTGCGCCCGGTGCCCTTCCTGCTGCCGCTGCGGCACCGCGTGTGGGAGCGCGCTTATATCGGTGCCGGCGTGCTGCTCTACGACACCATGGGGTCGGCCGGCGGCACGCGCGCGCTGCCGCGGCACCGTCACCTGACCAAGAGCGCCGCGCTGCGCCAGGCGCCGGGCCTGCGCAGCGAAGCCTTCGTCGGCGCGATCCAGTACTACGACGCCCAGGTGGACGACGCCCGGTACGTCATGATGCTGGCACGCACTGCCGCGCAGTACGGCGCGACGGTCGCGACCCGCACCCGGGTGACCGGTTTCGCCCGGCAGGCCGGGCGGGTCACCGGCGCGCTGGTGCGCGACCTGGAGAGCGGCCGCGAGTACACCGTGCGCGCGAAACGGGTCATCAGCGCGGCCGGGGTCTGGACCGACGACGTGCACGAACTCGCGAACGCCCGCGGGAACGTGCGGGTGCGCGCGGCCAAGGGCGTGCACCTGGTGGTGCCGCGCGACCGGATAAATCTGCACACCGGCCTGATCGCGCGCACCGAGAAGAGCGTGCTGTTCGTCATACCCTGGGGCAGGCACTGGCTGATCGGCACCACCGACACCGACTGGCACCTGGATCGCGACCATCCGGCGGCCACCAAAGCAGATATCGACTATTTGCTCGAACACGTCAACGCCGTCCTGTCCGACCCGATCTCCCGTGACGATATCGAGGGCGTATACGCGGGTCTGCGGCCTCTGCTTTCCGCGGGAGAGGGCCGGGAAACCTCACAGCTCTCCCGCGAGCACGTGGTCGATTCGCCGGTGCCCGGCCTGGTGATAGTCACCGGCGGCAAGTTCACCACGTACCGGGTGATGGCCAAGGACGCCGTGGACGCCGCGGTCGCCGACTTCGCGCAGCCGGTGCCCGATTCCGCGAGCGACAGGGTGCAGATCCTCGGCGCGGACGGCTTCGCGGTGCTCTGGAACGAGAGGCGGCGCATCGCCCAGCGCTGCGGGCTGCACCCCTCCCGGGTCGAGCACCTGCTGCACCGGTACGGCTCCTGCGTCGACGAACTGCTCGAACTGATCGCCGCGGATCCGAGCCTGCGCGCGCCGATCGCGGGCGCGCCGGACTACCTGCGCGTAGAGGCCGTATATGCGGCCTCGCATGAGGGCGCGCTGCACCTGGACGACGTGCTCGCCCGCCGCACTCGCATCAGCATCGAGGCCCGGGACCGGGGCGCGGCGGCGGCGCCCGATGTGGCCGCGCTGATCGCGCCGATCCTCGGCTGGGACGCGCGGACCGAGCGCGCCGAGGTCGAAGGCTACCTCGCCCGGATGCGCGCCGAACGCGACCGGCAGGAGCGCCCTGACGACGCGGCGGGCGCCGAAATCGTCCGCGGGGCGCCGGATCCGGGGCAGGCGGATTCCCGCAGCCTGCCTGATGCGCCGGTTTCCGGGTGATTCGGCGGCGACTTTTGTGAGAACTTGGCTACACCTCTTCCCGAGCACGGCTCACGTTTCCATAGAATGCACGAATTCACCGCTGCGGCGCTGAGACGGCCGGCTTTCCCGAAGGCCCGGTTCCGGCGCGGTGGATGGGTCGTGCCACGGCGCAGTCGTGGCGGTGTTCCGGGTGGGAGCGGCGCGTGTCGGAGTCGGATGCACAATGGCGGTTCCTCGCCGAGCGATATGAATTGCTGGGCCGGCTCGGCGCCGGCGGCGTGGGCGGGGTCTGGTTGGTGCGCGACCGGGAGGGTGGCGCCGAGTACGCCATCAAGATCCTCGATCCGGAGCTGACGGCGGACCCGGACACCCGCGAGATGCTGCGGGCGCTGTCGCAGACCGTGCGCGCGCTCGGCCATCCGAACATCGTCGCGGTGGACGACCTGGTCACGCACGAGGGCCGGGTGGCGCTGGTGATGCGGCCGGTTCCCGGTGAGGATCTGCGGGTGCTGCTCGGGCGGGTGGGTGCGCTGCCGCCGGGCCACGCCGCGCTGTTCGTCGCGCAACTGTGTGACGCGCTGGCCGCCGCGCACGCCGCCGAGGTGGCGCACGGCGGGGTGAAACCCGCGAACGTGTTGCTCGAACCGCTGAAGGACGAGCAGGGCTCGGTGCTGGTGGGCCTGACCGACTTCGGTGTGGCGCGGCTGGCGGCGGGCGCCGGGGTCACCCCGCTGGAGGACGAGATCGGCCGGCCGTTCTACGCGGCGATGCCGATCGAGTACCAGGCCCCTGAGATCGGGGTCGGCTGCGTCAGCAGCCCGGCGGCGGACGTGTATGCGGTCGGGGTGCTGCTGTACGAGGCGCTGACCGGGCGCCCGCCGTTCACCGGCGGCCCGCAGGAGGTGCGCGAGGGCCACGCGGTCGTGCCGCCGCCGCGGATACCCGGGCTGCCCGATCCGTTGTGGCTGCTGATCGCCGCGTGTCTGGACAAGCATCCGCAGTACCGGCCCAGCGCGCTGGACCTGTCCCGTCTGTTGCGCGAGATCGCGCCCGCGGTCGAGGCCACCCCGCAGTGGGCCGTGCGGGACGCGGCGGCGTCCGTGCCCGCGCCGGCCGCCGGATCGACGGCCGGTTCGGCGGCGACGATGGACGCCGCGACCACCGGGGAACTCGTGTTGGCCGCCCTCGCGCCGAGCACGAGGCTCGTGGTGATGGACGGCGCGGGCGGTGCGGGTTCGGGCGGTGCGGGTTCGGTTGGTGCGGGCTTGGTTGTTGCGGGCAGCGGCGAGGCGGCGCGACCGCGCGCGCTGAGCGCTCCGCGACGCACGGAACTGGTCGCGGTGGTCGCCGTCATCGCCCTCGCCTTCGCGGCGACGTGGCTGTTCTCCTCGGTCGGGTCCGCTCCGCCGGCCCGGGCCGGCCTGGTGGCCGCGCCCTCGGCGCAGCCTTCGGGTGCCGACTCGGCGCTCGCGGGCGGCGGCGCTTTCGGCACCGCCTTGCCCTCGGGTTCGGCCTCTGCGACGGCCGGCGCGTCCGCCTCGGCGAGTGCTTCCGCCACTGCCACGGCGTCCGGCCCGGCTTCCGCGTCCGCCTCCCCGTCGCGCCCGGCCGCCTCCGCCTCCTCCGGGCCCTCGCCGAGCCCGTCACCGAGCGCGCCGCAGTCCCCGAGCCCATCGTCGGCTCCGGGCGGCGG